>NZ_RXXX01000129.1:0-482 GCF_011006755.1 Anoxybacillus sp. MB8 | reverse complement strand
GGAGGATTAGCTCAGCTGGGAGAGCACTTGCCTTACAAGCAAGGGGTCGGCGGTTCGATCCCGTCATCCTCCACCATATGTTATTATCGCGGGGTGGAACACGAACGAATCCACATCCTAGAAATTACATCAGCGTACCGCTCGAGTTGCTACTTGATTAAACTCACGGAGAGCGGGACGGCCAATTGTTTTGATGTGTTTCACTAAATATGTTTCTATTCCAATCGTCGCGGGGTGGAGCAGCCAGGTAGCTCGTCGGGCTCATAACCCGAAGGTCGCAGGTTCAAATCCTGCCCCCGCAACCAATATTGGTCCCGTAGTGTAGTGGTTAACATGCCTGCCTGTCACGCAGGAGATCGCGGGTTCGAGTCCCGTCGGGACCGCCATGTACGGCTCGGTAGCTCAGTCGGTAGAGCAAAGGACTGAAAATCCTTGTGTCGGCGGTTCGATTCCGTCCCGAGCCACCATTTTGAATGATGTCG
>NZ_RXXX01000128.1:0-489 GCF_011006755.1 Anoxybacillus sp. MB8 | reverse complement strand
GTGGCTCAATATTTCCCTTCCTCTCTCTTTCTACTCTCCGTCATTTGCTTCCAAACAGATCCTTTCGCCTCTTCGCCACCTTCGATTCGTTCGATGGCCATTTTTACTTGCATGCTTACTTCAAATTCCGGATCGTTTTCGGCTGCTTTTAAAGCAGGCAGGACGGTTTCATCTCCATTTTCATATAAAAACATCGCTGCACGCCAGCGAACTAACTTGCTTGCATCTTTTAGCGCTTCGACCATAACAGGAATCGATTCAACGTCACCAATGTCAGATAAACAGTCACCAGCGGTACGCCGCACAGAAACAGCTGAATCCTTTAGGGCTTCATACAAATATGGAAGTACGTTTTTCCCACCAATCATTCCTAAGTAAGCTGTCGCTAAACGGCGAATCGCTACTTTCTCATCTTTTAACGCCTTTGCCAATACGGGCAAATCGGTTTCCGTCGGCTCTGCCATCTGTTCCAACGCTGCATATCGTTTC
>NZ_RXXX01000127.1:0-503 GCF_011006755.1 Anoxybacillus sp. MB8 | reverse complement strand
TAGAGAAATGTATAGTAAATCTATCAATCATAGGGAGTGTCTATAATGACTAGACGTTTTGATAAAGAATTCAAAATACATGCAGTAAAATTAGTGGTCGAGGAAGGAAAGGCGGTCGCTCAAACCGCAAGACAACTCGATATTTCGCCCAAAACTCTTCATAAATGGGTAGCAGATTATAAAAAAGATGCTGAGCATAGCTTTATCGGGAGTGGAAACCTCAAGCCAGAAGATCGTGAAAAGCGTGAACTTCAAAAACGTATTCGGGATCTGGAGGAGGAAAACGCGATCTTAAAAAAGGCCATGAGCATCTTCGCCAAAAACCAGAAGTAATTTATGAATTCATTCATACGCATAGAAAGGAGTTTCGCGTGGCGAAGATGTGTGAAGTTCTAGGTGTTTCAAGAAGTGGATACTATGCATGGGCCAAACGACCAGAAAGTCAACAAAAGAAAAGACAGGAAGCGTTGAAAAAGCAAATCAAAAAGATTCATATCGAGTCA
>NZ_RXXX01000126.1:0-510 GCF_011006755.1 Anoxybacillus sp. MB8 | reverse complement strand
GGACGTGTCCATGACAAGCGAAGACGATGCAACAACTTCCGAATGCCTTCCCGTGACATCGAAACACCATAGGTTTGTTGGATGTAGGACTGTAATATACGTGTGTTCCATGACGAAGAAATGCCCCACCCGACATCCACAGGGGTGGTGTTTAATACCAGTTGTCTGATCTCCTGTTGTTGTTCTTCCGTCAGGAATGGCACACGACCAGGTGGCAAGCGACGATCGAGTAAATGATCGAGCCCACCTTCATTAAAGCGTGCGACGTAGAGGGCAACCGATTGGCGGCATAGATTGACCATTTGTGCGACATCTTTGCCAAGAAACCCTTCCATGACGAGGCGAACGGCAGTCACTCGAGCACGCAGAGAGGCATCTTTGATTTTCCGTTCTTGTTTCCGAAGTGTTCGAGGTGTCCAACCGTGATCATTTGTGATTTTCAGACGTTTCATGCCATTTCCGCTCCTTTTATACGTGGGTATTTAGGAGCAGTATAACCATAGAAAAAGG
>NZ_RXXX01000125.1:0-516 GCF_011006755.1 Anoxybacillus sp. MB8 | reverse complement strand
TTCGCACCTTCGCTTGCGCTAAGCGCTCCCCTTAACCTTCCAGCACCGGGCAGGTGTCAGCCCCTATACTTCGCCTTACGGCTTCGCAGAGACCTGTGTTTTTGATAAACAGTCGCTTGGGCCTTTTCACTGCGGCTCCCCTGGGCTATTCACCCGAGGGAGCACCCCTTCTCCCGAAGTTACGGGGTCATTTTGCCGAGTTCCTTAACGAGAGTTCTCCCGCGCACCTTAGGATTCTCTCCTCGCCTACCTGTGTCGGTTTGCGGTACGGGCACCTCTCACCTCGCTAGAGGCTTTTCTTGGCAGTGTGGAATCAGGCACTTCGGTACTATATTTCCCTCGCCATCACAGCTCAGCCTACTCAAGCGGATTTGCCTACTTGAGGCGCCTAACTGCTTGGACGCGCACAACCAGTCGCGCGCTGACCCTATCCTCCTGCGTCCCCCCATTGCTCAAACGGTGAGGAGGTGGTACAGGAATATCAACCTGTTGTCCATCGCCTACGCCTTTCGGCCT
>NZ_RXXX01000124.1:0-522 GCF_011006755.1 Anoxybacillus sp. MB8 | reverse complement strand
TGAGCCATTAGCTCAGTAGGTAGAGCATCTGACTTTTAATCAGAGGGTCGGAGGTTCGAGTCCTCCATGGCTCACCATGATGCGGGTGTGGCGGAATTGGCAGACGCACCAGACTTAGGATCTGGCGCCTCTGGCGTGGGGGTTCAAGTCCCTCCACCCGCATAATGCGGAAGTAGTTCAGTGGTAGAACACCACCTTGCCAAGGTGGGGGTCGCGGGTTCGAGTCCCGTCTTCCGCTCCAACATGCCTATGCCGGGGTGGCGGAATTGGCAGACGCACAGGACTTAAAATCCTGCGGTAGGTGACTACCGTGCCGGTTCGAGTCCGGCCCTCGGCACTTTATATGCGCCCGTAGCTCAATTGGATAGAGCATCTGACTACGGATCAGAAGGTTAGGGGTTCGAATCCTCTCGGGCGCGCCATGTTTATATCGTAATGAGGACGGGAAGTAGCTCAGCTTGGTAGAGCACATGGTTTGGGACCATGGGGTCGCAGGTTCGAATCCTGTCTTCCCGACCATTT
>NZ_RXXX01000123.1:0-524 GCF_011006755.1 Anoxybacillus sp. MB8 | reverse complement strand
TGTCCCGCCAACTACCATCGGCGCTGGAGAGCTTAACTTCCGTGTTCGGGATGGGAACGGGTGTGACCTCTCCGCCATCGTCACCGAGCAAACATGCTTTTTCGCTTCGCCTTTTTAGGCGTGAAGGATGATTCCTTCAAAACTAGATAACAGGTTAAGCAGTCGCCTACGCTTTTCGTAATGTCTAGCTTCGAACTAACATCCTCCTACGCCTTTTGCTTTTTCCGTTCGACGTGCACGCACGTCTTCGTCAAAAGCTCTCGACTCCGTCGGACGTTTCCTTGGGCTTCGCCAAGGACCGTTCTTCGCTTTTCGTAATGTCTAGCTTCGGCTCCTAGCCCCTCGAATGGCTTCAGTCCTGCTGTGGCGGCAACAGCCTCCTCGCAGGCCTTTCGCCTTCTTCGTGGCTGAACAGTCACCTACGCTTTTCTTATGTGTTTAGTTAAGTCCTCGATCGATTAGTATCCGTCAGCTACACGTGTCGCCACGCTTCCACCTCGGACCTATCTACCTTGTCATCTTCA
>NZ_RXXX01000122.1:0-540 GCF_011006755.1 Anoxybacillus sp. MB8 | reverse complement strand
CACGTATCTTTCTTACAACAAGCTAGACAAACTGCTCAAAACGGAAGGAATGGATGCAGACTATCGAGCGATGCCAATGGCTCAATCCGCCCAACAAACGTTAAGAATGTTGCATCAAAATTGGCAATCATTTTTTAAGTCGATAAAAGATTGGACAAAAAACAAAGACAAATATACAGGCAGACCGAAACCGCCCAAATATCTCAAAAAAGACGGACGGTATGTGCTTGTGCTAACGAATCAATCATGCAAAGTCGTCGATGAACACATCACGTTTCCTGCCTGTTTTCAAGGGTTTCGGTTAAAAACAAACATGAATGGGAAGCTACAACAAGTCCGATTCATTCCAAAACACCGCCATATCATCGTCGAAGTCGTTTACAAAATCCCTATTCCACCCCAAAAACAAGATCACAACAGATACATCAGTATTGATTTAGGATTAGATAACTTCGCAACCATTGTGAACAACGTGGGCAAACAACCGATCGTCATCAATGGTAAAGGTCTAAAATCCGCCAATCAATACTACAACAAACA
>NZ_RXXX01000121.1:0-541 GCF_011006755.1 Anoxybacillus sp. MB8 | reverse complement strand
TGTCCCGCCAACTACCATCGGCGCTGGAGAGCTTAACTTCCGTGTTCGGGATGGGAACGGGTGTGACCTCTCCGCCATCGTCACCGAGCAATATATTGAAGGATGATTCCTTCAAAACTAGATAACAGGTTAAGCAGTCGCCTACGCTTTTCGTAATGTCTAGCTTCGAACTAACATCCTCCTACGCCTTTTGCTTTTTCCGTTCGAC
This sequence comes from Anoxybacillus sp. MB8, assembly GCF_011006755.1. NCBI lineage: Bacteria > Bacillati > Bacillota > Bacilli > Caryophanales > Anoxybacillaceae > Anoxybacillus > Anoxybacillus sp. MB8. Next base: position 333 of record NZ_RXXX01000121.1, on the reverse strand, counting down.
GTGCACGCACGTCTTCGTCAAAAGCTCTCGACTCCGTCGGACGTTTCCTTGGGCTTCGCCAAGGACCGTTCTTCGCTTTTCGTAATGTCTAGCTTCGGCTCCTAGCCCCTCGAATGGCTTCAGTCCTGCTGTGGCGGCAACAGCCTCCTCGCAGGCCTTTCGCCTTCTTCGTGGCTGAACAGTCGCCTACGCTTTTCTTATGTGTTTAGTTAAGTCCTCGATCGATTAGTATCCGTCAGCTGCACGTGTCGCCACGCTTCCACCTCGGACCTATCTACCTTGTCATCTTCAAGGGATCTTACTCGCTTGACGCGATGGGAAATCTCATCTTGA
>NZ_RXXX01000120.1:0-553 GCF_011006755.1 Anoxybacillus sp. MB8 | reverse complement strand
GACTTGAAACGTATTTCGACGGAACATGGACGTTTGGAACAGCAAAGTTAGTGAACAAACATCAAAAGTGGTTTCTCCATATTCCTGTATCCAAAGAAATGGAAGAAGCAAACCTTCATCATATTCGCCAAGTGGTTGGCGTAGATATGGGCGTGAATTTTATTGCGACCGTTTATGATTCAAACGGACAGACGCTATTTTTCAAAGGTAGACACATCAAACACAAACGAGCAAAGTATAAACAACTCCGCAGACAACTACAAAAAAAGCAAACTCCGTCTGCCCGTAGAAGATTAAAGAAAATCGGTCAACGAGAAAACCGTTGGATGCAAGATGTCAACCATTGCATCAGTAAGGCACTCGTTGAGCGTTATGGTAAGAACACGCTGTTTGTGTTAGAGGATTTAACAGGCGTTCGCCAAAGAACAGAAAAAGTGTCCGTCAACCATCGGTATGAAATGGTATCTTGGGCGTTTTATGATTTAAGACAAAAAATCGAGTACAAAGCACGCAAACACCAAGCCAAAGTGATTGCGGTAGACCCAACATACAC
>NZ_RXXX01000011.1:0-58442 GCF_011006755.1 Anoxybacillus sp. MB8 | reverse complement strand
ACCATACAGGAAAATTCGCATTTTTTGTACCCTCTAATTTCTCTATGCACACCGATCTTAAATCATCAAGTACAACTTGTGGTGAAGAGCCTTTTTATTTAAATATTTGTATAATTATGTAAAATCATATTTGATAAGGGGGAACTAAAGTGGAACTAATTCCTGAGTCCACTAATTTAATGGATTATCTGGAAGAACTGGATATTGTAAATTTTTCCCATCATTTAATTCAGAAAAAAATGAATGAATTGTTTCATGAAGGACAGTCAGAAATGGAAAAGGCTAAAATAGCATTTGAATTTGTAAGAGATGAGATTTCTCATTCGTGGGATATACAAAGCACAAGAGTTACATGTAAAGCTTCTGAGGTTCTTTACTATAAAGAAGGAATTTGTTATGCAAAATCAAATTTATTAGCTGCACTACTACGTTCGCAGGGGATACCAACTGGTTTTTGTTATCAACGATTGATGTTGTTTGATACGCCAGAAAAAGGTTATTGTATTCATGCTCTAAATGCAATTTTTCTGAAAACACTTAATAAATGGATTCGATTAGATGCACGTGGTAATAAAAAGGGAATTGATGCTCAATTTTCAATTGACGAAGAAAAGTTAGCTTTTACTCCTCAAAAAGAATTTGATGAAAGAGATTACCCAATAATTTATGCGAAGCCACATCCAAAAACAATTGCTGTTTTAGAAGAACATACAGATGCATTAGAAATGTATAAAAATCATTTGCCAGAATATTTATAGTTGTTTAAGCTAAAGGTGGCGATAGTTGAACAAGGCATACAAAAAAGACCGATTTATTTCGGTCTTTTTCTGTGGTATAAAAATCAACACTGAAATTTAACAAAGCCGAAGATTTAAAAAACGTGATAGGTAAAATTTATCTTTCGAAAACTTTTTATTCTTTTCTTATTTAAACTATCCCGAAAATTAGTATTTTCATCATTTGCTGGTGCCGTAAGCACGACATGGAGGTCTATCCTGAAAATTTCTCTTTCCAGTATTTTAATAAGGTTATGTAACATAGTTGAACATTCCATTAATTTTACGAACGGTTGGCAATAGTTGAGTGACAAAAAGAAAACGTTTGGTTTTTAAAAAATTATCCAAGCGTCTTTGCTTAGTGTGTGTTCAATCTTATGCTAAATGGTCAATGAAATGATGATTGTTTTATGTTGTTATTTGAGATTTTGTACTTCAAAATCTTTTAGTTAATTATCTCAGTGCAGAAAAATTTATGAATTTTAATAATGCAGAAAAAAGGCAAGAAAAAATTATTGACCAAAAATGAGATAATTTATATAATATCTGCAAACAGCACGAAGGTTCGAGTCGTATTCGGTAATAATGAACCAAAAAATGAGGAAATGAAAGAACCCCTTGTTGCATCTGGGTTTGCTTTAATTGAGAGGAATGCACGGTTTCATAATCGACTCAAAATCGTGTGGGGTAGCCCCCCGTGTGGGTTCGACTCCCACCATCGGCACTGAATATTGAGGATTCCTGTTGTTTGCAGGAATCCTTTTTTTATTTCCTCTCGCATCCTTTTTGTTCTCCTAAACGATCAACAGACTTTCTTTTTTTATACGAAAATTTTCGTGAAAGAAGTGTCCGTTTTTTGTGTTTTATTATATTTTTTCGTTTAAAGTAAAAAGATTTTATTGACTGAATCATCGTTTCTTATTATGATTAAGTTACGAAACAAATGAAAGAAAGCGCTTTTTTAATTTGTTGTTTACGAAAAATTTCGCAGGAGGTTCGAAATATGTTTCAGTTTCCGAAAGATTTCATCTGGGGAGCTGCGACTTCGTCATATCAGATCGAAGGAACAGCGACTGGGGAAGATAAAATTTACTCGATTTGGGATCACTTTTCTCGCATTCCTGGTAAAGTAGCAAATGGTGATAACGGTGATATCGCAATTGACCATTACAATCGTTATGTTGAAGACGTCGCATTAATGAAAGCGCTTCACTTGAAGGCGTATCGTTTTTCGACTAGTTGGGCGAGACTGTATTGTGAAGCGCCAGGCAAGTTTAACGAAAAAGGTTTAGATTTTTATAAACGTCTTGTGCATGAATTGCTAGAGAACGATATCGAACCGATGTTGACAATTTATCATTGGGATATGCCACAAGCTCTTCAAGAGAAAGGTGGCTGGGAAAATCGTGATATTGTTCATTATTTTCAAGAATACGCCGCTTTCCTTTATGAGAACCTTGGGGATGTCGTGAAAAAATGGATTACCCATAATGAGCCATGGGTTGTGACGTATTTAGGATACGGGAACGGCGAACATGCCCCAGGTATTCAAAACTTTACATCATTTTTAAAAGCAGCACATCATGTTCTCCTCTCCCATGGGGAAGCAGTAAAAGCGTTTCGGGAAATCGGTCCGAAAGACGGAGAAATTGGAATTACGTTGAATTTGACGCCAGGATATGCGGTTGATCCGAAAGATGAAAAGGCGGTTGATGCCGCTCGAAAATGGGACGGTTTTATGAATCGTTGGTTTTTAGATCCTGTATTTAAGGGGCAATACCCAGCAGATATGTTAGAAGTGTATAAAGATTATTTACCAGACGTTTACCAAGACGGAGATTTACAAACGATTCAGCAACCGATCGACTTTTTCGGATTTAACTATTATTCAACAGCAACATTAAAAGATTGGAAAAAAGGTGAATATGAACCGATCGTATTTGACCATGTAAGCACAGGCAGACCAGTGACAGATATGAATTGGGAAGTCAATCCAAACGGTTTATTTGATTTGTTAGTGCGGTTGAAGAAAGATTACGGTGACATACCATTGTACATTACTGAAAACGGTGCTGCATACAAAGATCGCGTTAATGAAGACGGTAAGATAGAAGATGATGAGCGAGTTACTTATATACGAGAGCATTTAATCGCTTGTCACCGCGCGATTGAACAAGGAGTAAATTTAAAAGGATATTATGTATGGTCATTGTTCGATAATTTTGAGTGGGCGTTTGGCTATGATAAACGTTTCGGGATTGTGTACGTAGATTACGAAACGCTAGAGCGGATTCCGAAAAAAAGCGCGTTATGGTATAAGGAAACGATTATAAACAACGGATTGCAAGTAGACAACGACAAATAAAGGAGGTGATAGGGGAAAGGGAAAAAAGTTTTCTTTGTTGTAGCGCAACGTATCGGGGATTAGCCGCTACCACAAAGAAAACTAAAAGAATTATAACGTGAAACAAGCAAATGGGCAAATGAAAGGTGTAAACGGTGTGAACACATGTTGTAAAAAAACGAGGGGGAAAGAATGATGAAGAAACGAGCTCTCATGTTGTTGTTAGCATTTGTCTTTATGTTCGCAACTGCTTGCGGCAATCAGTCTGAAAGTACAAACGAATCAAAAGACAAGGGTTCAAATGAAAAAGTCAAGTTGAACATGTGGGTATTCGGAAGCACTGGTTATGAAAAATTAGCTGAAGAATATATGAAAAACAATCCAAATGTTGAAATTAAAATTCAGTCAACACAGTTTGACGACCATCATAACGCACTATTTACAGCATTATCAGCAGGAAGTGGTGCACCGGACATCGCGATGATTGAAGTAAACAACATTGAACGTTATCGTGAGGCGCAAGATCGTTTTTATAACTTATACGATTTTGGAGCAAAAGACATTAAGGATAAGTATTTAGATTGGAAATGGCGTATCGGTGAAAGTGCAGATGGAAACTTTTTATTCGGTCTTCCGACAGATATTGGTCCAACGGCTATGTTTTACCGCGCTGACGTATTTGAAGCAGCAGGACTTCCAACAGATCCAGCTGAAGTTGCTAAGTTAATTCCGGATTGGAATGCATATGCAGAAGTAGCTGCAACAATTAAAGAAAAAACAGGAAAACCAATTGCAGACAACGTTGAGCTTGTGTACAACGCATTACGTGATCAAGCACCTGTGCAATATTTCAATGAAAAAGAAGAATTGTTAATTGAAAAAGAACCGTATATTAAACAAGCGTACGACTATACAGTTAGCTTAATTCAAAAAGGTTACCTTGGCAGCAACGGATTATGGACTCCTGAATGGGGTAATGCGATGGAAAAAGGAAGCTATGCAACATTACTTGCACCTGCATGGATGCAAGGAGTTGTGAAAGGAAATGCACCAAATTCAGCGGGCAAGTGGCTCATTACAAACATGCCAGGTGGAGCAGGAAACTGGGGCGGTTCTTATTTAACGATTCCAAAAGAATCAAAGCATCCGCAAGAAGCATATGACTTTATCCAATGGCTCGTAGCGCCAGAACAACAATTGAAATCGTTTAAAGATATGGGGTTATTCCCATCTGCTCCTTCTGTATATGAAGCACCTGAGTTTAAAGATTACAAAGATGAGTACTTTGGTGGAGTAAACACAGCTCAAGTATTTGCAGAAGCAGCGCAAAAAGTAAAAACAGTGTACATGGGTAAAAACTATGGACTCGTTCAAGGGGAAATCATCAAAGCGTTGACAAACGTACAAAAGAAAAAAGCTGATCCAGAAAAAGAATGGGAAGAAGCAATTAAACGTATTAAACGTCAACTTGAACGTCAATAAAACACATGAGGAAGGGATTTATTCCCTTCCCCTACTATGATTTTTGGAGGGAAATACAAATGGTATCCCATAATCATACAAATGCAACCGTCCGTCCAAAAGGATTGAGTGATAAGAAAAAAACGGCATTAGCTGGCTACTTATTCATTTCTCCGTTCTTTCTTTTATTTGCGATCTTCGGTGCTTTTCCAATGCTGTTTAGCTTTTATTTAGCCTTTCAAAAATGGAATGGATTCGGTGAAATGACATTTGTCGGAGTGAAAAACTTTTCACTTATTTTTACTGATCCATTATTTTGGAAATCGATTTATAACACGATTGTGATCGGTTTATTAGGAACAGGTCCACAGCTAATCGCCGCTTTAATTTTAGCCGTTGCTTTAAATTCAGCAATCGTCAAATTTAAAAGTGTATTTCGCGTCGCTTACTTTGTGCCAAACGTAACATCGATTGTTGCGGTGGCGATTGTTTTTACCGTTTTATTTAGTGAACAAGAAGCAGGATTAGTAAACGCTACACTTAGCTTGTTTGGAATTTCGCCAGTAAGTTGGCAAACGTCTGAATGGGGAGCGAAAATTGCGATTGCGACGATGATTTTCTGGAGATGGGTTGGATATAACTCAATTATTTTTTTAGCGGGATTGCAAAGCATTCCGAAAGATCTTTATGAGGCAGCCGAAATTGATGGAGCGAAAAAATGGCAGCAGTTTCTTTTCATCACTGTGCCGATGTTAAAGCCAATCATCGTATTCGTCGTATTTACGGCAACGATCGGATCGCTACAAATTTTTGCAGAGCCACTTATTTTCGGAAGTGGATTTAGAGAAGAAAGTATGACGATCGTGTTGTATTTATGGAGAGAAGCGTTCTCGAATAACGCGTTCGGAACAGCATCTGCGACAGCCGTCTCGCTATTTTTACTCATCATTGTATTTACGACAATTAACTTCTTTGCGTCCAATCGTTTAGATAAATCGGGCAAGTAAAAACATGGAGGTGAATGAAGATGTTACGTAAAAAAGGTTTTGTGAATAAAGTAACAATCCATGTGTTGTTAATTATTGGGGCGTTACTGTCGGTTTTTCCGCTGTACTGGATGTTTGTCATGGCAACGCAGCCGAACCATGTGATTAATAAGTTACCGCCAGCTGTTGTACCGGGAGATAAGCTAGTAGAAAACTTTCGAAACGTATTAGAAAACGTCGACTTTTTCGGGGCGATGTGGAACTCTTTTATTGTTGCTAGCTTAACGACGCTTGGGGTATTGTTTTTCAGCTCTTTAGCAGGTTTTGCATTTGCTAAGTTGCAGTTTAAAGGTCGGGAAAAGCTGTTTGCTGTCATTTTAATTACGATGATGATTCCACCGCAATTAGGGTTAATCCCGCAATACTTCATTATTACAAAGTTAGGTTGGTTAAACGATTTAAAAGCCATTATCGTTCCAGGTTTAGTGAATGCGTTCGGTATTTTTTGGATGCGTCAATATATTAAAGATGCAATTCCTGATGAATTGATTGAAGCGGCAAAAATTGATGGATGTAGCATATTCCGTGTATATTGGAATATCGTCGTTCCTTCAATTTTACCAGCTTTTGCGACGCTTGGCATTTTAACATTTATGTTCGTATGGAACGATTTCTTATGGCCGTTAACCGTGTTGAGAGATGAATCAAGCTACACGATTCAAATTGCTATTCGCGCTCTTCAAGACGCATACGTGAAAGACTATGGTATGATTTTATCAGGAACATTTTGGGCAACATTGCCTTTAGTTGTTGTATTTTTAATGTTTAATAAGTTGTTCATTTCGAGCTTGACGCAAGGATCCGTCAAACAATAGTGACATCACCGCAACTAAAGCGCATTCATTTTTAACGGGAAAATTTATGTTATAATAAAGGTAAGATTATGAAGTTAAGAAGGGATCGTATGAAAATTACCATTAAGGAAATTGCGAGATTAGCGGGTGTGTCACCAGGTACGGTATCGAAAGTGTTAAATAACTATCATGATGTCGGTGAAGAAACAAAAAAAAGAGTGCTGGAAATTATGGAGCAGACTGGATATGTGGCTGCTCGCATTCAAAAAGATACTGCTCATAAGTCGAGAGTAGTTGGCGTTATTTACGCCGGAGAAATCAATGCGGATTTCAACCACCCGTTTTTTATTGAGGTGATGAACTCTTTCAAAAAAACAATGGGAACGTTCGGTTACGATCTCCTCTTCTTTTCAAATGAACGATTTGAAGAAGGGGAGGAAGATTATTATGAGCGTGCCATGCGTTACAAAGTAGACGGAGTAATCATTATTAGCGGTGAAAAAGTGCAGCCATCTATTTATCGATTAGATATGAGCGACATTCCATGTATCGGGGTGGATATTCCGCTTGAAGGGAACCGTTCTGCGTACATTATGACAGATAACTATAAAATTTCTGCGAAAGTAGTAGAGCATTTTTACTTATGTGGCTATCGGCATATCGGCTACATTGGTGGTTTGCCAGGCGCACAAGTGACAAAAATTCGTGAACAAGGATTTCGCAACACGATGAAGGAATTTGGATTAACGATTCATGAAGAATGGTTCGTTCAAGGGGATTTCTTTATGGAAAGTGGCTATGAGGCAATGAAAAACATATTGCGCTCGTCACATTATCCTGAAGCGGTATTTGCAGCGTCAGATTTAATGGCATTTGGTGCAATGAAAGCGGTGAAGGAACACGGATTAAAAATACCTGAGGATATTGCGATCGTTGGATGTGATGATATCGACGCATGCAATTATACCGATCCACCCTTAACTTCCGTTCGTCAAGATAAAGAGAAAATCGGACGGCTCGCTGCATATATGTTAAAAGATATTATACACCGCCAATTTCAGCCGAAAGCGGTTATGGTTGAACCAGAATTAATTATTCGTGAATCTTGTGGAAGCAATCGATTGTACGGATTAATGTCTGGGAAGATGTAAGCAAGGAAAAGCCCCCTATCGTTACAAACATAGGGGGTTACTCATTTTCAACAACATGTTTTAAAATAGATAGTTTATTTTCCCAAAAACGTTCATAAAATGACAGCCATTGCTTTAATTCCGTTAACGGTTCAGGATGGAGGTGATAAATTTTTTCTCGTCCTGATTTTCGACTTTGGACTAAATTTGCTTCTGCGAGAATGTTTAAATGTTTAGTAATGGCCGTACGGCTAATTGGAAAATGCGCTGCAATCGCAGAGATCGGTAATTCTTTTTTTTCTGCCAACAAACGTAAGACATCTCTTCTTGTTTTGTCCGCAATTGCTTGAAAAACATCATGCTTTTTTGTTGGCTCCACGTATTATGCCACAACCTTTCGAAGCTTTTCTAAAATTCCTGTCCATCCGTTTGCCATACGATCACGAACAATAGATTGTTTTTCATTTGCTTTCGGAAGGATATCGTCTGCGCTTCCCCATCCTCCATGAATAAGAGTAAATTCTGTTTTGTCTCCTAAGTCTTTTAAAATGAAGGAAACGATCCATCCGTCTTTATCCCATGAAAAAGAAAGAAGATGAGGCTTCTCCACTTTTAACACTTTACATGGAGAAAGTCCAAAAGGGGTTTGTAAGTGAAACTCATGTCCTTCAATCGCCTGAAAATCATTTGGCATAAACCATGAGGCAATTCCTTCGGATGTAGAAACAATGTCCCATACTTTTTGAATGGGCGCTTCGATGATCATCGTTTGTTGGATATCTTGCACTTTTTGGCTCATCAATGATCCTCCTTGAATTATATAACCTTTTGGTTTCATTTTTATTATATGAAACCTTTAGGTGTTATGTCAAATTTCTTCATTCGTCACATATTATTGCCTAGAATGTATATGCATAAATTTTATCGGGAAAATAAATGATGTTTTTGAAAAAGTTTTGAACAGAGTATTGACTTGTCCTAGGGGAGTCGATATAATGTAAAACGTAATTACGAAACAGGGATTCCTGTTTTTATTTTTGCATCTGATTCGACAAATTTCTACTTTTTCTGCATGTGGGTGTAGTTTAGTGGTAAAACCTCAGCCACGAGCGACACATCGTCGAGTAATCAGCGAGTTGCCTCGACGCATCCATCATCGTTGAATAAGCAAGTAGAGGAAGAGGCATAGCTGAGCGTGGGAAAAGTCATAGAGAAGAAGTAAGTTGCTATGCGGGTGTAGTTTAGTGGTAAAACCTCAGCCTTCCAAGCTGATGTCGTGGGTTCGATTCCCATCACCCGCTCCATACATACGGGGACAACGCAGTGTTTCGTTTCGAAGATGAACGGGGCATTGCGTTTTTTTATTTCGCTTGCCCCGCATACATTATTTAACGAGTTGTGCATGTGCTGTACCGCCGTGAATTTGGATAAACATCTCTTTCATCGCTTGTAGCATTTGTTCGCATTGTGTTTCTGTAAATGATGGGAGAAAGTACACGATTTGAATTGCATGTGTTGTTTGTTCCGTAACCATCGTTCGCTTTGAGTCGACAATGGGACTGCCGAATGCTCCTTTGGCGTCTTTTGAGACAAGTTTTCGTTCAAAATTCGTTGTGCGATCATTGATGCCGATATATTCGTCTGCTTGTGTACCGATCGTGATCACGATATCTCCTATGAGATGATCTCGGTCATAAATACCGATTGGTAGTTTATAATATAAGGAAAAAAAGTTATTGACATCAGCTGCTGAATGAATGGATGGAATAAATGTTTGTCTCTGCACGCGTCGAAGCAAACTTTCCGATGATGGACGGTATCGGCTCGGATCTGTGCCTATTTGTTTAAATACAGACCGCCATTCTTTCACTTCCGGCCATTCAGCTAACGGGGTTTGTTCCATATCAAAATATAACAGCTCTTGAAATTGACGAAGTTTCCCTTTTAACATGCTAGGAGATGGCCCGACGACGATGTGTTCATATGTAAGCACTCCAATTTTAAAATGAGAAACATGTTGTTTAATGTTGTCACAAATGGTTAACATATCGTTCACTCCTTTTTCTTTACATTGTAACATAAACAAAGTGGAAAGGAGGGGATGGGAGATGGACGTTGAAGCACTAAAGGAAGAAATCATTCAGTATAGCCGAACGATCGGCATTGATAAAATCGGTTTTGCAAGTGCTGATCCGTTTTTTGAGTTAAAAGAAAGGTTGCGTCAGCAGCAACAACTTGGCTATCAATCAGGATTTGAAGAACCTGACATTGAAAAGCGGACAACCCCATCTTTATTGCTTCCAGAAGCACGTTCTATTATCGCTATCGCCCTTGCATATCCGTCAAAATTAAAAAATGCTCCACGAAGTACAAAAAAAGAGCGTCGGGGAATTTTTTGTCGAGCATCTTGGGGACGAGATTATCACGTCATTTTGCGCGAGCGGCTGCAAAAATTAGAGCAATTTATTTTAGAACGCGTACCAGATGCAAAAGTGAAATCAATGGTTGATACAGGGGAATTGGCGGATCGGGCGGTAGCGGAAAGGGCAGGGATCGGATGGAGTGGAAAAAATTGTTCGATTATTACACATGAATTTGGTTCGTATGTTTATTTAGGTGAAATGATCACGAATATCCCATTTCCTCCAGATACGCCAATTGAAGACGAATGTGGGACGTGCACGCGCTGCATTGATGCTTGTCCGACAGGAGCGCTTGTACAAGGCGGACAGTTGAATGCCCAGCGGTGCATTGCCTTTTTAACGCAAACGAAAACGTTTATCCCTGATGAATTCCGCGATAAAATCGGAAACCGATTGTATGGATGTGATACGTGTCAACTTGTTTGTCCGAAAAATAAAGGAAAAGACTTTCACTTTCATTCGGAGATGGAACCGGATCCAGAGGTTGTGAAGCCTTTATTAAAACCGCTTCTTCATATGACCAATCGTCAGTTTAAAGAAACATTTGGACATATATCTGGCGCATGGCGTGGAAAAAAACCGATTCAACGAAATGCGATCATTGCATTAGCCCACTATAAAGATGAAAGTGCAATTGATGATTTATTCACGTTGCTTCGAGAAGATTCACGCCCAGTCATTCGCGGAACGGCCGCGTGGGCGCTTGGAAAAATCGGAAATCGTAAAGTTGTGCCGATGCTCCAACAAGCGAAACAACGCGAACAAGATGAAGACGTTATTCGCGAAATCGAAAAAGCGTTAGCGATGCTTGAAAACGTGTAGTTGTTTTTCGTCCGTTTATGACATAACGTAATAAAAAACGAAAAAGTGGGGAACGGAATGAGAAAACAACTGCACGATCTCCTTTATGAACGCATTCGTCATTTTTTTGTGAGCGACGTGTCTGATGAAGAAATGGAACGAAAAAGAAAGTTGTTGGCGAAGCGGAATGCAAAGCTTGTGAAATGTGAAGGAAAAGGTACAATCATCGAAAAAAAGCACCTTGCTCCGTATACGTTTGTGCGTTATGTTGTTCATTTTCGTTTTTTCATTTGGCAAAGCGGATGGATGTATGTTGAGGAACAACAAGAGGTGCGCGAAGCGATATTTGAGAAACGTGAGCTTGTGAGCGATCAATTTGTTTTGCCGATCATTGAAACAGAACAAATAGAGAAAAGAAATGAACAAGACGATGGTGAACGCATCCGTTATACGTATGATCGACTAGCAGCAGTCCGGTATGCTGAAATATGGTGGAACGATTATAATCCAGCGTTTCATACATTTCCTGTTGATTGTACAAATTTTGTTTCACAATGTTTGCATGCGGGCGGCATTCCGATGATGGGCTATCCAAATAAAACAAAAGGATGGTGGACGCGCAAAAACGATTGGAGCTATACGTGGACGGTCGCACATGCGTTTCGTTGGTATTTAAGCGGATCGAAAACAGGCATTCAAGCTATTGAAAAAAAATCACCAGAACAGTTGTCTCTCGGTGATGTCATTTGTTATGATTTTCAAGGGGACGGGCGATTTGATCATACGACGATCGTCGTTGCCAAAGATAAACAAGGGATGCCGCTTGTGAATGCCCATACGACCAATAGTCGCATGCGTTATTGGTCGTATGAAGATTCCACGGCTTATACGCCAAATATTCAATATAAATTTTTTCATATTATTGATCATGCATAGGGGTGAAGAACGTGGCTTTACATGTCGTTTTATATCAACCAGAAATTCCAGCGAATACGGGCAATATTGCACGTACATGTGCAGCAACAGGAACGTCTTTACATTTAATTCGTCCACTCGGATTTTCAACAGATGACAAAATGTTGAAGCGTGCCGGATTAGATTATTGGGAATATGTAGATATTCACTATTACGATTCATTACAAGAGCTTTTTGATAAATATAAAGAAGGGGAATTTTTCTTTATTACAAAGTTTGGTCAAACATATTACACATCGTTTGACTATAGTGATCAAACGAAAGATTACTTTTTCGTTTTCGGTCGCGAGACGAGCGGCTTGCCAAAAGACTTAATCGAAAACAATATGGAACGTTGTTTACGCATTCCGATGAATGAATACGTTCGCTCACTCAATTTATCGAACACAGCGGCCATTCTCGTGTACGAGGCGTTAAGACAACAAAACTTTCCAAATGTATTTTAAGCGACTTTCGAATGAAAGTCGCTTAATTTTTTACTTCCGGCTTATCGTTATATCCTGCTGTAAAAATCGCAGCCAAGAAGGCGAAAATAACGCCAAGAACAAGAAGCGTTTTCATATGAAATCTCCTCCCTTATGAAGTGACAATAAAATGTCCACGCTTTCATTATAGCTTAATTGTACATTGAGATGAAAGTCATACTTTCACGAATGATTACGGACATCCTTGCATACATATGGTATTAATCATGACGCTAGACATCAAAGGTGGAGGAGGTCCGTGTATGGACATTTTGAAAAAAATACAAAAATATAGAGAAGAAGAACAAAAATTGAAGTGGGAAGGGACATTTGCGGAGTACTTGGAAATCGTAAAAGAAAAGCCGTGGGTAGCTCAGTCTGCTCATTCTCGCGTTTACAATATGATTAAAGATGCAGGGATAGAAGAAATAGATGGAAAGAAAAAATATAACTTTTTTAGCGGGCAATTGTTTGGACTTGAGGAAGCGTTAGAGCGGCTTGTGGAAGAATATTTTCATCCAGCTGCTAAACGTTTAGATGTTCGAAAGCGCATTTTGTTGTTAATGGGACCGGTAAGCGGCGGAAAATCAACGCTTGTGACGATGTTAAAGCGAGGGCTTGAGGCGTATTCATATACGGATCGTGGCGCCGTATATGCCATTAAAGGATGTCCGATGCATGAAGATCCGCTTCATTTAATTCCGCACAACTTGCGCGATGAGTTTTATAAAGAGTATGGCATTCGTATCGAAGGAAATTTGTCGCCATTAAATATGATGCGGCTTGAAAAAGAATATGGTGGGCGCATTGAAGATGTGATGGTCGAACGCATCTTTTTCTCAGAAGATAAGCGCGTTGGAATTGGGACGTTTAGCCCATCCGATCCGAAGTCGCAAGACATTGCTGATTTAACCGGAAGCATTGATTTTTCTACGATTGCTCAATATGGGTCAGAATCGGATCCGCGCGCATATCGCTTTGATGGGGAGTTAAACAAAGCAAATCGCGGCATTATGGAATTTCAAGAAATGTTAAAGTGCGATGAAAAGTTTTTATGGCATTTGCTTTCTTTAACGCAAGAAGGAAACTTTAAAGCAGGACGTTTTGCGCTTATTAGTGCCGATGAATTAATTGTTGCTCACACGAACGAAACAGAGTATCGTTCATTTATTGCGAATAAAAAGAACGAGGCGCTTCATTCGCGCATTATCGTTATGCCAATTCCATATAACTTAAAAGTGTCAGAAGAAGAACGTATTTATGAAAAAATGATTCGTGAAAGTGATGTGGCCGACGTGCATATTGCCCCACATACGTTACGGGTAGCCGCGATGTTTACAATTTTAACGCGTTTGAAAGAGCCGAAACGTGGCGATATTGACCTTGTGAAAAAAATGCGCTTGTATGACGGCGAGCTTGTCGAAGGATTTAATGAAGTCGATGTAGAGGAATTGAAAAAAGAACATCCAGACGAAGGAATGAGCGGTATTGATCCACGCTATGTCATTAATCGCATTTCGTCTTGTATTATTCGAAAAGAAGTGCCGTCCATTAATGCGTTAGATGTATTACGAGCATTGAAGGAAGGATTAGAGCATCACCCGTCTATTTCAAAAGAAGATCGGGAACGTTATTTAAATTTCATTTCGATTGCACGAAAAGAATATGACGAAATTGCAAAGCGTGAAGTGCAAAAAGCGTTCGTTTACTCGTATGAAGAATCGGCGAAAACGTTAATGGACAATTATTTAGATAATGTGGAAGCATACTGCAACAAAGCAAAAATTCGCGATCCGCTAACGGGAGAAGAAATGAATCCAGATGAAAAGTTAATGCGATCGATTGAAGAGCAAATTGGCATTTCGGAAAATGCGAAAAAAGCGTTCCGTGAAGAAATTTTAATTCGTATTTCGGCATATGCGCGCAAAGGTCAGCGTTTTGATTATAATTCACACGAACGGTTGCGCGAAGCGATTCAGAAAAAGCTATTTGCCGATTTAAAAGACATCGTCAAAATTACGACATCAACAAAAACACCGGATGAACAACAACTAAAGAAAATTAATGAAGTTGTCGCTCGTTTAATTGACGAGTACGGTTATAATTCCACTTCGGCAAATGAGCTGCTTCGTTATGTCGGAAGTTTATTAAACAGATAAGCATGCCGCACTTGGCATGCTTTGTTTTATCATCTTAGAAAACAGGCTTGTCCAATGGAAAAGGATTCGAGCAATTTTCGAAATCATTTGTCAATTTTTTTCGATCGCTGCATAGGATAAAGTAACCAACCATTCATTCATTATTTTTCAAAGCCAACATAGTGTATGCGAGGAAAAGGGAAAGTGTGCATCATTATTTTACATTGTAGGAGGGGAAAAAATGAGTAGAAACTTCATTGTGTCAAAGGAAGATTGGTCCCTCCATCGAAAAGGCCACGATGATCAAAAACGGCACGAAGAAAAGGTAAAAGAAGCGATTAAAAATAATCTTGGTGAATTAATTACAGAAGAAAGCATTATTATGTCTAATGGTCGCGATGTCATAAAAATACCGATTCGTTCGTTAGATGAATATAAAATTCGTTATAACTATGACAAAAATAAACATGTCGGCCAAGGCGATGGGGACAGTCAAGTTGGCGATGTGATTGCGCGCGACGGTTCTGGTGATGGTCAAAAAGGACCAGGCAAAGGGCAAGGAGCAGGTGATCTAGCTGGGCAAGACTATTACGAAGCGGAAGTGTCTTTAATGGAGCTAGAGGAAGCTTTGTTTAGTCAATTGGAGCTTCCGGATTTAAAGAAAAAGCAACACGCAGATCATGTTGTTCAACATATCGAATTTAATGATATTCGTCGAACGGGATTAATGGGGAATATTGATAAGAAAAAAACGATGATGGCTGCGTTTAAACGAAATGCATTAAGTGGTAATCCAAGCTTTTATCCAATTTATCCAGAAGATTTAAAATTTAAAACGTGGAATGAAGTCATTAAGCCAGATTCGAAAGCGGTTGTCATTGCGATGATGGATACGAGCGGATCGATGGGCGTATGGGAAAAGTATATGGCTAGAAGTTTCTTCTTTTGGATGACGCGATTTTTACGCACGAAATATGAAACAGTCGATATTGTTTTTATCGCTCATCATACCGAGGCAAAAATCGTAACGGAAGAAGAATTTTTCACAAAAGGAGAAAGCGGTGGAACCATTTGTTCATCAGCGTATCGCAAAGCGCTAGAAGTGATTGAAACAAAATACTCACCGACAAAATATAATATTTATCCGTTCCATTTTTCCGATGGCGATAATTTAACATCTGATAACGCTCGCTGCGTCAAACTTGTGCAAGAGTTAATGAAAGTATCGAATATGTTTGGATATGGAGAAGTGAATCAGTACAACCGTACACCCTCTACACTTATGAGGGCGTATCAAAATATTAAAGACGAACGCTTTAGTTATTATATTTTAAAGCAAAAATCTGATCTGTTCCAGGCGTTGAAGCATTTCTTCTCGTCACAAAAAAAGGAGGCGGTTGCCTCGCGTTAAATTTTAGGATAAATTTGTATTGTGAATTGATCTTTTTTCGTCCATTCTGGTTTCCGTAAATATGTCGCTTTCTCAAGCACCGACTTGAGAAGGCGATTTTTCTTTTCAATGTCATCGGTCTGTCGGTATGCTTCTAACACTTTTTTGACAGTTGGCACATATTCATTCATGTTTTTCTCTTTAAGCTGTTCTTTTTCAATTTCCTGTTTCAGCTGCTCGATTTCCTCTTGTGTTTGTTTCATGCGCGCTACGATATTTTGTTGCCGTTCCAGGAACACTTCAATTGTGTAAATTCCTCTTTCTAAGAAATCGTGAAGGTTATTTTTCTGCACATTCAGTTCTCTCAGCTCTTTTTCTTTTTTCTCAAGCGCTTTTTGTCTAATAGGGATAACAGATTGCTTTTCCCTTTTCTCAAGCATTTGCTCCTGCACTTCGAACTGATCAACAAATTCAGTCAGCGATTGCAATATGCGTTCTTCTACAAGAGGGAGCAAAGCGCCTTTCTGAACGCCTTTGCATTTCGGATTAGCACAGCGAATCATGCTGTTAGGTCGGTCTTTTTTCGGCTGATACCACATTGTATAGCCACAAACCTCGCATTTGAGCAATCCGGCGAGAGGATTAGATAATACCTTACTTTCGACCGTAGACGGTCGCCAACGCGCTGTATGGGCTTTATTTGCTGACTCCCACAATTCTTTTGATACGAGCGGCTGGTGAGCATTTTCTTTCACATGCCAGCGTTCTGGTGGCATCTTTTTGCGTTTATACTTTCCGTTTTGTTTGACGTACTTCACCTTGCCCCAGATGATATGTCCCATGTAGACTTCGTTCTTTATGATTGCTGTGATGCTCGAAGGAGACCAAAATTCTCGTTTTTCATCAGGCGGCTTCACGCCCAGTTTGTCCAACTCGGCAGCAATCGCTTGGCGACCATGTCCATCTCTCATCATCTCGAATATTTTCACGACTACCCATGCGGTTTCTGGATCGGGGTATAGCTTGAGATTTTCATCACGAAGATAGCCATATGGCGGTTTTTTTGAAATAGATTTTCCCTCAGCTGCGGAAGCACGACGACCACGTTGCATGCGTTTTGTGATTGTTTTTAGTTCCTCGCGAGCAACAAGCGACTTAATGCCGAAAACAAGTTCCCACGTTTCGCTTTCTGGGTCATACACCTCTGTTGGTGTGATAATTTTTGTACCAGAGTAGCGGAATGCGCGGTCTAAAATCCCTTGATCGAGCATATCACCGCGGCCAAGACGGTCAATGTCCATGACCAGCACAGCATCGGCAACGCCCGATTCGACTTCCCGAAGCAACTTTTGAATTTCCGGTCGCTCAGCAATCGACTCCCCAGAAACGACTTCTTCGAAAATATCGATGATGTTGTGTTTTTCTCTCTTTACAACAGCAAGTAGGGTGTCACGATGGCGTTGTAGCGTGTCATATGATGCGCCTGATTCGGCTGCCTTTTTCTCTTCCTCGATATCTTTACGGCTTTTTCTGAGGTAAATAAAGACATCGAGATTCGTCGGTCTGTACATAAAAATCACCTCTACACTATTGTAAAACCAACCGTACACATATACAAATACATCATGTATGTTATTGATAAACGAATATGCGATTTTGAATTTGTGTTAAACGTTCTTCGCATAACTTTGGTGTCACCTTAAAAACGTGAGCCATCTGCTCAATTATGTATCGTTCATTCCAGTCGATGAAATCAAGCATATGATATGGAATGGCTGCGTATTTCGTGAAAAGCTTCGCATCACGTTCTTGCAGTTCTCGGAACGCCTCTGGCATCATGCTCTGCACGCCGACATGGCGGAGAATATGGCAAAGCTCGTGAAAGAAAGCTTCGCGCTTCTCTTCTTCTGACAATCGGGAATCGACAACGATGCAGCGGAATCGCCCGAAAACTTGATGTGTAGACGGAAACGGCTTTTCACGTAAGAAAATATTCATCCGTCGTGCTATGTATTCAATATCAATGTGTGAAGGATGGAAGATACCGAGTCTTTTATAAAAATTCGTTACCCAGTCCTCAAGTGCGGTTGTGTAGTAATGACATAATTGCATAAAATCCCCTCCCTAAGGAGATTATACGAACAAATGTTTGTATTGGCAAGAAAAAGAAAAAGCCCTAGTGAGAAGGGCTTTGTTTCTGTCTATCTACATTTCCGTGATTTTGAGTTCTAAGAATTAGACAAATTAATATTAATTTTTTTAATTGCTTGTTCTGCTAGAAATTTACCATAATTCTCGGGATTGGAGATAATTTTTCTCATACTTTTTTCTTTTGTCGTTTTGGGAAAATATTTTTTTTCGAGTCTACTCTTTAATAATTTGTTCATTTTTATCACCCCTCATATATTTTTGGAAAAAGTGATGATTGAGCTCCGCGTTAAAATAGTGTTTTCTTCTAATCCAGATAAATCCATCACCTTTGGTAATAACAGCGACATCAACTGGACCACCAACAGTTTCTAGACTGGATGAAACCCGTCGCTTAAAAGACGTCAGATTCACAAGCGCTTCAGCCATTTCAGCTAGTTCATTTTTATGAAGATTTGCCACAATTGCAATTACGGGATCAATATTGTTTTCTTTTTTATATTCTCTAACAATGTTTATATATCCTTCAAACAAATTATTACTAATTTCCTTCATTTGATCAAGGATATCATTATACAATTCGCTATCTGTTAATGACAAGGCATTGAAAATTGCATCAAGATATTTTTTGGGTAGATTTTTTAGCAAATCATGTATGTATGCATTTGAGAACATCTCGATTTCTGGATCTATACCACCTATAAAAGTATGTACCATTTCAGACTGAGCAAACGGTAGTATAGCTGCACCAAAAGAATCTTCACCTATTGTAGCTACCTGATTTTGCTTGTATTTTAACTTGTTGTTTACTTTCCCATCGATGATATAAGAATAAAGAGAAGGAAATATCTCGCTTTGTCCAAAACCAGCAATGACTATTCCACTTTGATTATCTGAAAAGTCTTTAAGTAACCTAAATATACATACATCTACTAATTTTTTTATAACATCTTGTGTTAAATGTATGTCTTCGAATATTTCCGCAATGATGCTTTCTAACTTCAATACGTATATATCCTTTAAATCAGCGTAATCTTGATCGTTGAAATTATTAATGTAATCCTGTTTTGAAAGGCGATCCAATTCTTCTTCAATTAATGACTCGGTTATTGAGGCTAGATACATTTCGACATCTGGTTGATCAATTTCTTCATCCGAATATTGTATTCTTTGGGATAACTTGTCAAATATTTCGTCTTTAATGTCTCTAATGGACATCTCGAAGAAATAAAGGTTGCTTAAATCTTGTTCATGTTTAGATAATAGCTCTTTGTAATCAGTATTATATTCAATAAAATCGATAAAGTGCTCAGCGTATTCTTTTAAAGTAGGAAAATCCTGATCGGCTAATCGGTCTCTATAAACTTTAATAACTGTTTCCCACGGAATTCCCATAAATTCTGCATTCCCGTAAACCATTATTCCTACTGGATGATGTTTTGATAAAGTAAAAAGTTTGTTTGCAGAATTGTAAATTTTTCTCACGCCAATAGTTACCGCGCTGTCAGCAGCGAGCGCCACACCAAATTTATTAAGTACGGCAATTTCAGCAGTCAATTATATCCCTCCTGTGTTATAATGTTTACAGTTTTTAATGTTCGATTTTAAAAGCAAACAGAATCCTAAACCCTACCCAAACCTAATTCATTATTCCAAGCCATGGATTGTTGAGCAGCACCTCCCAGCAATTTTTGCATGTTTTGTAGTGGTTTTAACGCTTCTTCCATTGCATTGCTTAAGGCACTACCTTCAAATCGCGTTGACTTGCTCATTGTTTCAGCTAGTTTCACTTTGTTATCGCTCGGGCTTTTTATCCCGAGCTTCTTCTTGTTTCCAAGAAGGTCAGCATATCTCTTCACCCGAAGTAGGGTGTCGGGCGCTCGTGGATGGGTTATTGGTAGCCTGTCCTCACCATCTATGCGTTGCACCTTCCGCAGTACAAAGTAGCGGCATTCCTGCGGCTTGGCTCATGGTTACCGTATCTTATCGACTTAGGCTTTCCATGAATTCACCCGATTTTCGTCCACAAATTTCTTTGTGACGGGGCAGATGATTCTGTCTATGCTGATGCACCTTAAATAACTACCTCATCCCAAAAATCATTTTCGTGCACGATAATAATTGGCGTGCCTTTTTTCCTTAACTCAATCGCTTTTTCGACTTTTCGGCCGTAGCAAGCAAAAGCCCAGCAAGGGTTTCCGTCGCCGCCGACAATGAGATAGTTTGTATCTTTTGTGACGTTGTTGCTGAAGATTCCGCCCAGATTCTGAATGATTTTAGCGATTTCGCTGCGAGTTGCTCTCGTCGATGCACCGGTGAAAGAGAAAACTTTGTTTTCGAACGTAATCTCTGGGCAAACAGCGCATATGCCACTTAGTGAGTATCGTCTCTTTAATACCCTTATTTCAGATTCATGTATGTTGTGAGACGCCTTGACGTCCACGAAGTTAGCAAAGAAAGCTTTAAGTAAGTTTTTCTCATCATCGCTGATAATTCCGTCTTGCTTCACGCTAACAAGCAAACTATGAATTTCATCGAAAGGGTATGTCCCTTTTAAAAAATCATGATCATCAATCCAGCTACATAACTGTTCGATTTCTGCTTCATTCAAAACATTGTCAGCTAAAACACCGTGGAGAATGCCGTGCAATTGTTGGATAGATGATGTAATAAGGTCGTAATATTTTTGGAATTCAGCTTTCCCCTCGATCCTACTGCAGAGCCATAAAATATCTTCAATTGACTCTGAATCTAGTTTGCCGTCGTTGTATTCCAATGCGTAGTCAATAATCGGGATAATTTCCGAAAATGGAGAGCTTTTTTGAAAACGTCTGTGCAGATTGCACCAATGAATAAGCTCAGCTATTTCGTGCTCGTTTGTTACATTATCGAAACGAATGCCTTGAATAATTCCGATTAGAGAGTTTATCGATTTGTGTAATTCGGCTTTTGAGGTAAACATCCGATAATCTTCAATTTCCTTGAATTTACTCATTTTCTCTCCCCCTCCAAAAATAAAAAAGACACCTCGTCTATTCATTCTCTGGTGTCTTTTCCTGATGACTTATTCTTTTCTCTCGCCTTATGCACTACCCATTCAAAATGCTTCACGATCTCTTCGATTTCCTCTTCAGAAAGCTGCTTCCACTTCTCAATATCAAAGAACCCCATTTGCTCGATGCCATATTCTTTGATGAGTTGATTAATCCTTGCCAGCGTTCCTAATTCCTCATTGTCGCTCCCTGGCGGATTCGGATCATCCGTGCGACCGAGTAGGTAGTCGGCTGACACGCCATAATAATCAGCAAACTTGTTGATAATGTCTGGGTCAGGATTGCTTGTCCCGGATTCGTAGCGGTGAATTTGATACTTTGTAAGCCCGAAAATCTCTCCAGCTCTCTCTTGGGTCAGGTTGTGCCTTTCGCGCAACTTCTTCAAACGATTTCCCAGTACATTCATAGGCATAGTGACTCCCTTACATTTCTAAGATTTATCATATCATAATTGCTAAAAATGCAAAATAAAATTGCATAAAACGAAAAAAAGTGTTTGACATTGCGTAAAACGCAATTTATACTAAAATCATAAGTTGCGAAAATTGCAACAGGAAGAAGGTGAGATGTTGTTTAAATTGAACCTTGAAAAAGTAAAGGAACTCCGAAAAGAAAAAGGGCTTTCACAAGAAGAAGTTGCGAAAATGTTGGGTTTAAAAACTGTGTACCCTTATCATCGTAAAGAAAGTGGACGACAATCATTCACAGCAGAAGAGTTAATGATGTTGTCTAGTATTTATAACGTCCCATGTGAAAAATTTTTTACTATTGTTGTTGCGAAAAATGAAATTTTATGACGTAGTCATTGATCTTTGACAACTCAATCCCCATGACATGAAAGGAGGTGAGTAAGATGAGTGTTCTAAACAAATACGTGATTATCGCCCATTTTCATCTTATGTTAAGACAGAATAATTTCAGTGAAGCAGACCTAAAAGAAGCGGTCGATCTGCTTCACAAAGAGCTGTTCCCAGAGGTTTGGGCGAAAACTAACGATTTGAATAATAGCAAAGCTTAATGTGCGTTAATGACTTGTTCAGAAGTTGTTTACCAATTTGCTGAGCATTTTTGTAACTCTCAACAGACCAAAGATGATGTGCACGCATCATTAGTTCAACTGTTCCCTGTGTCGGCTTACCAGAAACGATGTCGGTAACATCTGTATATATGCCATTTTTGTCAGGTACCATAAAACAAATTTCATCGGCTGCTGGATTGATACCGACAACAATATCATTAGCAAGCATAATTGTAAGGGAGTAAGCGTTGTCTAAGTAGTCGTACATTAAAACAAGCTTACCGTTTGATGTGATATGATCGACAGCTTTCGGCTCGTACATTGTTTTATCACCTCCTTCCTGCCGCATTCATTCGACACGAAGGAGGAAATTCCTACAAGATTTGAGGTGAAGAAATGTCAACAATTCATCCCCGTGACCCGCATACACATGAACAAAGGGGGAATGCGGGCATGAAGGAATTCAAATACGGGAACACCACTGTTATTATTCACTCCCCGTTAGTACTTATGAGTGCTGACGAACGAAAAGAATGGTTTCAGAAAGAATGGGAAAAAGGCAATCCAGTCTTGAAGCAGATTGCAAAAGCGGTGATGGATTGCTACGTTCCGAAAGAATCGAGCTATTAATCATAACATAACATGAATTTTTAGCGATAAATGGTAGAAGGGGGAGAACAAACAATGAAACGCGGTAGAGCGGCCGATGCGGTGAAAGCGGCGCGGCAGGCGACAGGGATGACACAACAACAACTTTCGTTTGAAATCTATGAATCTCGCGAAGCAGTTTCACAGCAAGAAAACGGACGGTATCGAGTGCAGCCGAACATATCGAAATATTTTGCCGAGAAGCACAACAATCCGTGGGTGGCACTGGAAGCGGCTGCGGAGTACACCGGCTGGGGTCCAGTCAAGCTTGATGGAGAAGTGGTCGATCTTCATCGTGCGAGTGTCGCAATGAAAACAAAAGAGGAACTAACCGAAGCGCTACAGGCAATAGAAAATGTATGTGTAGCAAACCATCCACGCGCGATCAGGGAATACGACAAACAGCATCTTGAAGAAGCAATTTTGCAAGCGATCGATGCAATTGTTGCGCTCACGCAATACGTCGCAGTTATATGTATGGATTACGGTTTTTCCTGGTTTAAAATGTGGCAACGGCATCGTACGAAATTGCAGGCGAAAGGATTTATTAAGAGATAGGGGAGGAACAAAAATGGATCATGCGATCGATAGATTAAAAACGTTTTTGGCAGCCGAATTGGAGTGGTTGCGTGAAGAATGGCAAGACGGAAAAGGAGGATATAAAAAACTTTCTGATTGCCCAAGTTACAAAGCATGCAAAGCATATGTTGATGCAATCAATGTTCTTGTGAAAGCTTATTATCATCCAGAGTACGTGGAGCAATATAAATGTCCATCTGTAAAAGAATTAATTTGAGGAGGAGAGAACAATGAGTTTTTGTCTAACAGCAAGCCGTTTAATGAAAGCAAGCGAAGTAAAAAAGTTATGCGCAGAATTGCGTAATGATCCAGCAATATTGGTGTTAGAAATGGAGTTAAAAAAGGAATGGTACAAAAGAAAAATGGCCAGTGCGCCAACACTAGCCATCGCTCAATAAATAATCAACCTTTGATCTAATCATATTCTAGCATAAACGATTCGCGAAAGGAAGGGCAAGCGCATGCTTGCCGATTGGAGTACAAGCAAAAGATATCTCCCATCTTGAAAGTGGGTGTGTCCCCCAGCCCACGAGCTTGTACTTCAATCGGTGCGTATGCACACTAGACCGAGCGAGAGCGGGCGAAGATCCGAAAGGGGAGCCGCGCCAAAATACATGCGATGGCCATTGCGAAGACGTCTAGCCATTCATTTCGGAGGAGGTAAAGTGACATGCAAGATACGCTCTTTTTGCAAGAAACTAATTTGCTACAAAAAGCATCGCGGTGCATCGAGTACATACAGGAATCGCTTCAAAACCGCGACTATGAAACAGCGAAAATCGAAATGTCGGAGTTGCGTTTTTTGTTAGATGAGCTGCAAGTAATTGAGCAAAAGAAAGCACGTCGCGCGCAGCTGTTTGAAATCGTTGCTGATATGCGCAAGCGCGGCATTCAAATTGATTTTGTATCACGATTGCTAGGGTGATGGTATGACGCGGGAAGAGAAAAAGCAAATTCGTTTGCAAATCTTGCAATTGCTCGATAAGTGTGCAGGATGTGAAGAACGGCATAACGGTACACAAAGCGTATGCGTCATAAGTTGTCCGATCGGCAAGCAAATGCAACAGCTATCTGTGTTGTTATCGAAAGAAAGCCCTCGCATAAAAAGAGGCAAGTGGACCGAAGAGGAAGAGTTTTATCTATGGCAACATAAAGACATTTTCGATATTTCAGAGCTTGCTGCACGCTTGGAGCGAAGTGAATTATCTGTGTATTCAAAGTTGCGCCAGCTTGAGAAAAAGAATGTTTTGCCTTGCTAGAAGGGAGGTTATGAAGCATCACTACATTGTATGCTTCATGCACGTAAATATGCTATTTGAAGTAGAATTTGCAACCAAGAAAAACGGCTATTTCGAAACGATCCATACGGCACTCATTCACGCGCTCACTGTGTCCGAGTGCCGCCAAATCGCGTTAGAAATAGCCAAACAACTAGGAAAAGGTGATATACAGGTTTTTATTTCAGACTTCTAGGTTCATTATGCCAGAACATTATATGGAAAGCAAGGGAGGAAGGGGATATACATGGCAACAAGACTTCTAATGGACGAAGAGCCGTTAGTGATTTTACCGTTACTAGCGGCTACGATCGGCTTAAATGAAAGCATCGTGTTGCAGCAATTGCATTACTGGCTTGAGCGCAGCAATCACATTCACGAAGGGCATAAGTGGGTATACAACACATATGAGGAATGGCAAGAGCAATTTCCGTTCTGGTCGGAAAGCACGATTCGCCGTATCATCACAAAACTTGAAAAGCAAGGGCTTATTATTGCGGGCAATTTCAATCGCTCAAAGATCGACAAGACGAAATGGTATCGAATCGACTATGACAAATTGACTGAGATTGAAAACCCAGTTTACGAAGTGAATACGACTGTTCAAAATGACACCTCGACTGCTCAAAATGAACAGACGACTGACGAAATCGACAGTCCATCTGCTCAAAATGAACAGTCCATCTGTTCAAAATGGACAGACGAAGCGCTCAATTTGAACAGACCAATACCAGAGAATACTACAGAGATTACTACAGAGAAAAAAGAAGAAGTAGAAGAAGAAGCACGCGTGCGCGAAGAGAATCCGTTCACCTTTTTTGAACAAAACGGCTTTGGCGCAATCGGAAGCTACATAAGCGAAAAAATTTCAACTTGGATCGATGATACATCCGAAGCTCTTGTTTTAGAAGCGATGAAAATTGCAGTAGAAAACGGCGTGAAAACGTGGAAGTACGTTGAAACCATTTTGCGCGACTGGGCAGACAAGGGCTATCAAAACGTCGAACAAGTGCATGCAGCGCAAAAAGCATTTAAAGAGCAGCAAGCAAAGAAACGCAATGGCTCTAGCACGAATGGAAAAAAAGCCGTTCGAACGGAGATTGTTCCAGACTGGTTGAACACCGACTATTCGCAGTATGAGAAAAAAGCTGAAACGGATCAGGAAGCGCTCGAACGCAAGCGGCGCGAGCTAGAAGAGCGACTGAAAAAATATCGCTAGGTGATGAATATGCCGTACCCGATTTGGATTCGTTTAGAGTATCGAAACGACGTTGGGCGAATCGTTGGTTTCACCGGAAGCATTCAGTCCGAAACAGCGTTGCGTGACGTATTAGAGCGATACGAGATTACTAGAGAACATCTTGTTTCGCTTGAAATCAACGGCAAATCATATTCACCAGCAAAACTTGATCGCTTTTTTCGGAGGTGAAGCAGTTGCTTTTACTCAAACATGTATTGATTCAGCGTCTACGGCGAAAGGGCGTTTTCGTTGCAACAGACGGGCGAGCGCTATCAAAACTGACGATCGAAGAAATTCAACGGGAATACGAGCGAGCGGAGGGAGAACGTAATGAACTGGTCAAAAGCAACGCTTAGACAATTATACGTTATCGCGCGATATGAACACTGTCCGATTCGATATAAACAAATGGCGCTAAAAGAGATACAAAAACGATTGGAGGATTTGCGATGAGTCGTAGGTCGCTACATGGCCCAGTTGTCGTCAGTTACCTAACGCCAGAAGAGCTTGAAGCGTATCGGAACCGTCCGCGCAAGAAATATTACGACGAAGATAACCGCCGAGCAATTGACTGGCGTTGGCCGCAAAACAGAAAGAAAAGGGGAGCGAAATAATGGACTTATCCAAGCTTTTTGAGATGCAGCGGGAACTGGATGAGCGTATTGTTCGAGAAAAAGGATTAGATGGTCAGAATCTTTTGCCGAATAAAGTATTAGCCTTACAGGTGGAGCTGGCAGAACTCGCAAACGAGTGGCAAGGGTTTAAGCATTGGAAAACGAATCGGCAACCGAAAGAGGGGATGTTGGAAGAATATGTGGACTGTTTACATTTCATTTTGAGCATTGGATTGAGCGGAAATATCGGGACGATAGAATGGGAACAGATTGAACCGTATAAAGCAAAATCCACTATTCAACAGTTTATAGGCTTGTTTGAATATACATCACGTTTACTTGAAGATATCACAGTATATGTCGACATTTGGAGTTCTTTCATCGGACTTGGAGAAATGCTCGAATTTACTTGGGATGAAGTTGAGGCAGCGTATATGCGTAAAAACGCAGTCAACCATCACCGCCAAGAAAGTGGGTATTGAGATGGATGCAAAGTATTGGATGGAAGAATTAAACAAGAATCAAATACTTCGCAACGTGCAAAAATTGTTCGAAATACAAACCGAAAAGGGGATTGAAAAATACGGAACAACCGTCAATCCAAGTGACTACACATTGGTCGGCTGGCTGGAACACTTGCAGCAGGAAATGATCGATGCAATCGTATATTGCGAGGTGCTGAAATTTAAATTTGCGCACTTAATTGCGCTTGAGAAGCTAAATTCGGACGTGAATGACGAATGAAGCGTCGTAAGCGAAAAGCCAGATGGTATCTTTTATATCGCAAGGAACATCGTGATGCTGTTTATGTTTATGAACCATTGCGTAAGTATGAGTTGCAAAGTAGGATTCGACGTGGATGGAAAGTGATTGGATAAAACAAAAAAGCCGGGATCTCTCCCGACAGTCCAACCCAATTATACCACATGGAGGGATTCCGGTGAGTAAAAGAGCGCAAGAATTGCAGATTGATATAGATAATATGACCGTTTCGCATCCGATCGTTCCAGGTAAAGTTCTTGTTGTTGTGATTGACGGCGTGCAGGGGAAAGCAAAAGTAGCGGAAGCGGTTGAACATGGATATACGATTATTGAAACAGCGAAGGGAAAAACGGCACGAATCAAATTCGAGGAAAGCGAGTTGTTTTAAGTGAAAATAGCGGTTCATGTGTATGAATGCAAGAGTTGCGATGTAGTGTTTGCAGTTTCGCAGGACTTTGAAGAACAGCACCTTATGCAATGTCCGGTTTGTAAGACGGACGAGGCGCTTCGAGAATTACCTTCTGGAGAGTTGCTTATACAAGCAAAAGCACAGCAATTCGTCGTTCCGAAAGGACAAACAGATATTTATGAGTTCTTGGGGTGAGAGGATTGAATATCACTTTGCCAAATCTCTCAGATGATGACGTAATTGAGCTTGATATGTATATCAGTTGTGCCGTCAGTCAGATGGGAGAGCCTGAAAGTGAAAAAATGCGACAGTTCTTTGATTTTATTCGCCAGAAGCGGCGAGAAATTGAGGAAGATCGTTGGCGCAGCAATCCTAAAAATTGGGGAGCATGCAGTAAATGGCCGTATGAGGATGATTTGCCGTTTTAATACGCATTCGACACATAATGCGAATGAGAAAGGGTGTATTAAATGAAGCTAAAAAAAGCAGATTGGGCAATTGTGAGAGAAGTCGAAAACAAGGGGTTAATGGTGGCCATGACAGGTCTAGTAGAAAGAAACCGCACCGAATTAAACGATGAATTAAGTTTATATTTTAGAAAGCAAATGCCTAATTATAAAGGGGTTTGGGATGAAGATGAAGGGGAAGATATTTTGTATAACATCAATGACTACCTTGAAGAAAATAATATTGACAAGCATTCTTTAGATTTTCCTATTTGCAGTGGAACAGACATACATTTAATACCTATTACTGAAAACATTCAATTAAAGGTAGTTGTTGCAGATGAATATTACGGTGGAGGAGAGTATAGCAAATATGTAATGATAGATTTCTTCTTAATTACTGAAAATGCAACAAAACAAGATGTAGACGAACTAATTGAGTTTGTTAAAAAGTATTTATCTTAATACGCAGTACGAAGATGATGCGATAGAGATAAATAGATTATGGGGTAAGTAAATTTTACCCCATTTTTGAGAAAGACGAATCCACTATAGCTTGAACCGATAGTGGTCTAGTTTATGGGGAGGGAATTTTCGATGAATCAATTACAAAAGGTGTTTACTTACAGCGGAAGTCAAGTAAGAACAATTATAAAAGATGGAGAGGTCTGGTTTGTTGCAAAGGATGTGTGTGAAGTGCTGGGCATTACTAAACATAGGGATGCTATTAGCCGTTTAAGCGATCGACAAAGGGGGTCGGTGAAGGTGGACACCCTTGGAGGTCCTCAGGAAATGGCTGCAATCAATGAAGCAGGTGTTTATAAATTAGTTTTTCGCAGCAATAAACCGGAAGCGGAAAGGTTCAGCGATTGGGTAGCTGAGGAAGTCCTTCCAACCATACGGAAAACCGGCGGCTATGTAGCGAATGACGACTTATTCGTAGAAACGTATCTGAAGCACGCAGATGAGCAAACGAAATTATTATTCCGCGCTACACTAGAAACGGTTAGGAAACAAAACGAACAAATTGCAATCATGCAGCCAAAAGCTGATTATTTTGACGCGCTTGTTGATCGTCGCTTACTGACAAATTTCCGTGATACAGCCAAAGAGTTGAAAGTAAAACCGAAAGCATTTATCGATTGGCTTCTGAACAAAAAATATATTTATCGCGACCAGAAGGGAAAATTGAAGCCATATGCTCAATACGTTCCATCTCTATTCGAATTAAAAGAATGGGAGCGAAATGGACGAGCTGATGTGCAAACGCTCGTTACGCCGAAAGGAAGAGAAACATTTAGAATATTACTACAAAAAGCTGTAGTATAAGGTATAATATGGGTAAGTGAATATGTCCAAGACCGAGAGCGTGAGGACACCGATTGTACAGAGTAGCAAGGCTATTTCTGTATGATTGGTGTCCTTTTTGTTTGATTAGAAAAATGAAAGGGAGAGGAACAATGCGAACAATCCAGCAAGAGTTGAAAAAATGGATGAAAGTCAAAAAAGTTCGGCAACATCAAAACAAACGGAAGAAAGCGCGGAAAAAGAAAAGAGATAAGGAGCGGCTGACGGAGCGAGATATTAAAGAACTAATGGGCGTTGGTCGTCCTGTTTATAGACGCGGCAAGGGTGGGGCATTTCGCCAACGATAATCACTATTTCGGAGGTTGAGAAGATGGACTTTATGCTACCTGAAATCGATCGAAAAGCGACGAAAAAAGCGGTTGAAGCGGCGCTCGAAAAATATCGCATTTTCTTGTTGACATTGAAACTAGACCAGCTGCCAAAGGTGACTCAACATTACTCGCTCGTTCCTGCAAAAACAAATCAGTTCCACTCCTCAACCGAAGAAATGGCCATTCGCAATGCAGATTACGAGCGGGAGCGTGCGGAGTACATTCAGCGCATCGTTGAGGCTGTGAACCGTTTAGATTACTGGGAGCGAGCGGTTATTATTCGGCGATATATGAACGAGGAAGAGATATTTGATTATGCCGTTTACAACGAGTTAGGAATGAGTCATCGAAATTATTATCGTTTGAAGTCTAGAGCATTTTACAAGCTGGCATTTGCCCTCGAAATAGAAGTGTATCGGAAAAGAAGGAGGGACGAGCAATGAATTTTGTTCAACCGATTCGTGATCCAGAAAAGATCGCGGCGATGAAAAGGTATTTGCTACAAAGAAGCAAGAGGAATTACATCCTGTTTATCATCGGAATTAATACGGGCTTGCGCATATCGGACATATTGCAGTTAAAGAAGGAAGATTTGCTACAGACGCATTTGAAGTTGCGGGAGAAGAAAACAAGGAAGGAAAAACGGATTCGGATTCCGCCAGCGATACGAAAGGAACTGATCGAGTATGCAAAAACACTTAAAGACGGTGAATATGCCTTTCGGAGTCGGCAAGGCGGTAACCGCCCTATTGATCGATCAACAGCGTATCGTATTTTGCGTGAGGCAGCTGAGTACGTGTCGCTAGATGAGGTGGGCACGCATACGCTGAGAAAGACGTTCGGCTATCACTTCTATCAGCAAACCAAAGATGTTGCGATGCTTCAGGAGTTGTTTAACCATTCGAGCCCACATATCACCTTAAAGTATATCGGCGTTAACCAAGATGCGATGGACAAGGCGATGATGAAATACAAGATATGATTTTTCTTTTTTGGCTATCAGCACAACATAAAAAAACATGGTGTGCACTCGTTCTATAAAATGGCTTAAAGCTAGAAATATCAAGGGGTTTATGAATAGGGCGAGTGCATCAGTCTGTAAATTGAAGTGAACTCGTTGGAGGGAAAGTAGATGTTGGTCGAGGAAGCAAAAAAACGAATCGAGTATTTGCAAGAATACATTCAGATGATTGAAAGCTACACACCAACAACGATGGAAGAAGAAGCGGTGTATTTGTATGTGCAGCTGGAAAGTGTCACGAAAGTAGTGCAGGAACTTAACAAAAAAGGCTATCGGATCGGGAATAGGAAGCTGACGACGGTGGATGTATCTAACATTATTCGAAGCAAACCGAAAGATGAAATGCATGAAATGGCCAAGCGGATGTTCAGGAAGAATAGGAAGCTGGGAAAATTCCGTGGCGTTTGAGATAATGATTGAAAAGCATAGAAGTGGAACTTATAATTAAAAGTAATTAGGGACATGCTGTTACCGTATATTATTTTAGAGGTGGTGATAGCATGTGCGACTGGAAGGGGGAAGAAGAGATGGCTATGTTGCAGAAAGAATTGAATCAGAAGAAAAAGAACATCGATACACGTAAAATTGACGCCATTTTAAAACAAGGGATTAAGCGCTATGATAAAGCGCTAGAAAAGCTAGCTAAAAACTGATGATAGAAAGACTTTATCCTGAAGAGTTGCGCTACATCCATGATGAGATGTTGCGTCGCTATGGAGGGTTACCCGGGGAAAAAGACCCTGGCATGATTGAATATGTATGTCAAAAACCGTTCACAATTTTGTTCGGAGAAGAACAGTATCCTTCCTTATTCGAGAAAGCTGCTGTTTATATGATTGCTATAGCAACAGGACATTACTTTTCAGATGGTAACAAACGAACAGCGGTGATAGCAGCATATTCTTTCCTAATGAAGAATGGCTATGAGTTAATTGTTTCGGATGATGAACTATTCGAAATGTGTATCAAAGTTGCCAAAAAGGAAGTATGTCAGAAGGAATTGGCAAGTTGGTTATCAAAGAACTCACGTGTATCGATTGGAGAGGATAATGAAGAGTAGTCGGTTTCTAAAGATGAAATAAGAAACTGGCTACTCTTTTTTGATTGAACAAAATTAAGTTTACATAACCATGGCACAATTTTGGCACAATCATGGCACACTATTTTGTTTTCTTAGTGATATGATAATAGCATAGGTGATCATGGTTGAAAAAGCCGATTCCTCCTTCCTCCGAAGCATCCGAGTAAAATAAAACGGATGCTTCTTTATTTTTTTGTGGATAACTAATGGGTCCTTGTGGATAACTTTAAGGTGCGGGTCGTGCGAGCCCCGAAAAACGGCTAGCGACAGGGTGGCGGAGTCCATTTCCGTTTCCGATTAACATATTCGCTCTGATTGTCGTGAAAGGTGGTGAAACTCTTGTCAGAACAGGGGTTGAAAGGAAAAACAGTGGTGGTTTCGACGGCTGAAATTGCGGAAATTTTCGGGTTGAGCGATCGGCGTATCCGCCAGTTAGAAAAAGAAGAGGCGCTAGTGAAACTTAGCCGAGGAAAATACGACCTAAAAGCATCAGTACAAAGGTACATTTCATTCATCAAAGAACAGGCTGAAAAAACAGAAGAAGAGCTAGACCTAACCAAAGAAAAAACCCTTCTCACAAGAGCAAACCGCCAAAAAGTGGAGTTGGAATTGCAAATTATGCGTGGAGAGTTGCATCGTTCTGAAGATGTTCGGCGTGTAATGAACGATATGTTGGGAGCGTTTCGAGCCCGTGTGCTGGCAATCCCGAGTAAAACAGCACCAAGGCTTCTCGCGCAAACGGATTTAGCTGTTGTGCAAGATATCATAAAAAAAGAAGTATATGAGGCATTACAAGAGCTATCCGAGTATGATCCGCACGTTTTTTATGCGCAGAGCAAGGATAAGCTAGCGATTGATATGGATGAAGCGGAGGAGGAAGGCGACGAGGGTACTGAAGAGGACACGACAGAAAAGGAGAAACGGCGCAATGGCCGTACAAAAGCGAAGAAATGACACTGGGTATTTATTTAAAGAAATTGCCCAAGTCGTCGCACCTCCTCCAGAATTGACAGTTTCCGAATGGGCTGATCTATACAGACGTCTATCATCGGAGTCATCGGCTGAACCTGGACAATGGAGAACGGATCGAGCGCCCTATCAACGCGAGATTATGGATGCAATCAACGACCCAGCTGTTGAGACGGTTGTAGTCATGACAAGTGCACAAGTTGGAAAAACAGAGATTCTTCTCAATATCATTGGATATCACATCGACTATGACCCGGCACCAATTATGGTGATGCAGCCAACGTTGCAAATGGCTCAAGCGTTTTCGAAGGATCGGCTAGCTCCTATGCTTCGT
Organism: Anoxybacillus sp. MB8; assembly: GCF_011006755.1. Lineage (NCBI taxonomy): Bacteria > Bacillati > Bacillota > Bacilli > Caryophanales > Anoxybacillaceae > Anoxybacillus > Anoxybacillus sp. MB8. Next base: position 25,422 of record NZ_RXXX01000011.1, on the reverse strand, counting down.
GATACACCAGCGCTTCGGGGGAAAGTGGCAGATGCTAGGAGTCGAGACAGTGGAAACACTGTGCTGCATAAGACGTTCCCAGGAGGACACATCACCATGGTCGGGGCGAACTCGCCATCTAGCCTTGCGAGCCGTTCGATCAGAATTCTTCTCGCTGATGAAGTAGACCGTTTTCCAGCGAGCGCCGGTGCGGAAGGAGATCCGTTGACGCTGGCGGAAAAACGGACGACCACCTTTTTCAATCGTAAAAAGGTGTATGTGAGCACGCCAACTATCAAGGGAGTAAGCCGCATTGAAGCGGCTTTTTTAAATAGCAGTCAGGAGGAGTGGTGTCTACCTTGTCCGACTTGTGGGAAGTATCAACCGTTGACATGGGCGCAAATTCGCTTTGAAGACGTGACAATGGAGTGTATTCAATGCGGTTCCCGTCACGATGAGTTCGCGTGGAAGGCAGGTCAAGGCAAATGGGTAGCCAAAGCAGAAATTATTAAGGTTCGAGGTTTTCATCTGAATGAGTTGGCAAGCCCATGGAAGAGGTGGTCAACGATCATCACTGAGTTCAAAGAGGCGAAGAATGGTGGGCCTGAACGGCTGAAAGCATGGGTAAACACCACTCTTGGCGAGGCGTGGGAAGAACAAGGCGATGGCGTTGAATCTAATGACCTTGTTAATCGGCGCGAGCGGTATAATTGTGAAGTCCCTGACGGCGTGTTGCTTCTGACAGCTGGCGTGGACGTACAGGATGACCGTCTTGAAATAGAAGTGGTTGGATGGGGCGTTGGAAAAGAGTCATGGGGGATCGAATACCGAGCCATCTATGGAGACCCTGGACAACCAGCTGTATGGCAACAGCTTGACGAGTATCTCAGTCGAACGTGGAAGTATGCTAATGGTGCTGGGATTGGTATTGCCTGTGTCTGTATTGACTCCGGTGGGCACTACACTACCGAGGTATATGACTTCGTGAAGCCACGCGAACATAGGAGAATTTTTGCGATCAAAGGCCAAGGTGGTGAGGGCATTCCAATCGTGAGCCGTGCTACCCGTACGAATCGGCGGCGGGTTCCTTTATTTACGATTGGTGTCGATGCAGGAAAAGAATTGATTTTGTCACGCCTAAAAGTTCAGTTTCCCGGTGAAGCAGGCTATTGTCATTTTCCGATTGAGCCGGAAAAGGGGTATGATCAGAGATATTTTGACGGCTTAACATCGGAAAAAAGGGTAATACGGTATTACAAAGGACGGCCGAAACTAGAGTGGTTGAAGCGCCCAGGAACGAGAAATGAACCTCTGGATTGTCGAAACTACGCCACAGCTGCACTTGAAATTTTAAATCCCAACTTAGAAATGCTCGCACAACAAAAGAAGGGAGACTATTTCAAACAAAATAGCCCGATGACAGGTGGAATGAAGTCACGACGTCGCAGGCTTATTAGCAGAGGAGTCAGTTTATAGGGGAGGGATGGACGATGGGAGCATGGACTCTACAAGAAGCTCGACAGCATCTGAGAGCGTGGATGGATGCAGAGTTGGCTGTTTCAACAGGTCAGAGATACAGAATTGGCACGAGAGAACTGACTAGAGCCGATTTAGGTGAAATCGCAAAGCGTATACAGTTCTGGAGCAACGAAGTAGCACGACTCGAAAAAGGGAGGGGAAGCGGTGCTCGTGTGTTAAGAGTCGTACCGCGCGATTTATGATTCAAAAAATGTTCGATAAAGTTGTTGAAATCGTTTCACCGGAGCGAGCAGTTCGACGTGAAGCAGCAAGGCGAACGCTAAAGGTGTTGAATACTGGATATAGCAACCATGGTGCTAGCAGATCCAAAAAGTCGCTAATTGGATGGAATTATAAAGGCGGAAGCCCAGACGATGATATTACTGACAACTTGGACGTACTGCGACAACGCTCTCGTGACCTGTACATGGGGAGTCCGTTGGCTGCTGGAGCATTGAAAACTCTAAGAACAAACGTAGTCGGTTATGGTTTGCGTGTGAATCCTCAGATTGACGCTGATTTTTTAGGAATGACTGAAGAAGAAGCAGACGAGTGGGAACGGAATGTTGAGAGGGAATTTCAGCTTTGGGCGAAAGATTGCGATGCTGGACGAATGCTTGACTTCTATGAGATGCAGTCCCTTGTTTTTTTATCAATGATGATGTCAGGAGACGTTTTTTGCGTTATGCCGATGATTGAACGTCCCGGAAACCCTTATGCATTGAAAATTGCCGTGATTGAGGCTGATCGCGTATGCAATCCACCAGGAGTGAAAAATCCAAATATTCGCGGGGGAATCGAAGTCGATCAATTCGGAGCGCCAATTGCTTATTATATCGCGCAAAAGCACCCTCTTGATAAACAAAGTGCCCAAAACAAATGGGCTCGAGTGCCCGCATTTGGTGAGAGAACGGGAAGACGAAACGTGCTACATCTCATGGAATTTGAGCGACCGGGGCAGAGAAGGGGTGTTCCAGTACTTGCTCCAGTCATTGAATCGTTGAAACAACTCACAAGATACAGCGAGGCTGAGCTTATGGCAGCAGTTGTGAGCGGAATGTTTACGGTGTTTATTACATCAAAGACACCAGACGCACCACTTGGTGAAGTCGTTCCGTTAGAGCAACAGGTTGATACAGCTGATGAAAATAGCTACGAGCTTGGCAATGGAGCAATTATCGCGTTGGGAGAGGAGGAAGATGTGAAAGAAGTCAACCCGTCTCGACCAAACACAGCGTTTGATAGTTTTATTATGTCGATGACTCGTCAAATTGGCGCAGCGTTAGAAATTCCATATGAGGTTCTAATTAAACATTTTACGGCTTCATATTCAGCCAGCCGTGCGGCATTGCTTGAAGCATGGAAAATGTTCCGAATGCGACGATCGTGGCTCATTTCGAAATTTTGCGAACCTATCTATAATGAATTTTTATATGAAGCAGTGGCCAAAGGGCGAATTCAAGCCCCTGGCTTTTTTGATGATCCGATTATGCGTGCGGCCTATTCCAATGCTGAATGGTACGGACCGTCGCAAGGGCAAATCGACCCTCTAAAAGAAGTAAACGCAGCAAAAATCCGTGTTCAAGAAGGCTTCTCTACAAGATCTAGGGAGGCAACGGAGTTAACCGGATCGGATTTCGAAATGATCGTCCGCCAAAGAACAAAAGAAGAGAAAATGATGAGAGAAGGAGGATTGTTGTTTAATGACACAGAAAGCCAAGAAATTTTGGGAGTTCAGAGCGTCGAAAACGAAGAATAGTGCCGAGTTGCTGTTATATGGTCCGATTAGCGAGGATAGCTGGTGGGGAGATGAGGTCACTCCCAAACAATTCGCTGAAGAACTCAAAGCTTTAGGTGATATTTCAGAACTGACTGTTCGAATTAACAGCGGCGGAGGCGATGTTTTTGCAGGGCAGGCCATCCATAGTTTGCTACGAAGCCATCAGGCAAAAGTGACAGTTTATGTCGATGGGTTGGCAGCTAGTATCGCGTCCGTTATTGCTATGGCTGGGGATACAGTTGTTATGCCTCGCAATGCCATGATGATGATTCACAACCCGTGGACCATTGGCTGGGGGAATGCGAACGATTTCCGACGAATCGCTGACGATTTAGACAAAATTAGAGAGTCGATTATCGCAGCGTATCAAGAGAAGTCAAACATTGAACGTGAAAAGCTCATTGAATTGCTTGATGCAGAGACATGGTTGACGGCGGAAGAAGCGCTGGAATACGGATTGATTGATGAAATTGACGAGCGAAAATCAGTTGCGGCGTCCATGAAAGGAGGAATGTTGGTGATGAACGGAGTGGCGTTTGACATAACGAGTTTTAAAAATGCGCCTAAGATCATCGATACAACAAACGCAGGAAAGGAGGTGAATCAGCAGGTGGAGTTGACGGTAGAAATTTTAGCGAAACAGTATCCCGATATTTATAATGCCGTGAAGCAAGAAGGATATAATGATGGTGTGAAGGCGGAGCGGGAACGCTTCAAAGCCTTGCAGGAGCTTGAAGCGCCTGGATGCGAAGAGATTTTGAATCAAGCGCGGTACGAAACAGGCGAAACAGCAGAACAAGTGGCCATTAAGGTCGTCAATGTATTGAAATCGTCAGGAACCAATCGCCTAGTGGCCGCCATGCAAGATGCAGCTCCATTAAATCAAATTGATTATCAGCCTGTAATACAAGTTAATGATGATGAGACGAACAAAGTCATTAGCGCAATGGCACAAGCTGCAAACAAAAAGAGAGGTGTTAAATAATGAGCGAAGTTTATATTCCTGATAATCTTTTTGGAGGCCACATCATGCCTAAGGTGGATGATTCCTTGGTAGTTGCATCCGGTCAAGGGGTGTTAGCAAGGGGAACTCTTTTAGGATTGGTAACAGCAACAGGAAAGGCGAAAGTCGTATCTAAGTCGGCTAGTGACGGCAGCGAAAAGGTTTATGCAGTTCTTGCTGAAAATGTTGATACGACCAATGGGGATGTATTAGCACCTGTTTATTTAACTGGAGAGTTTAACGAAAATGCATTGACTGTAGCCGAGGGTGATACCGTAGCGGATCATAAAGCATCTGCGCGCGCCGTCGGTATTTTTATTAAGTCGACTTTAAGTGTATAGGGAGGTAGTAAAGTATGCCGATTGATTTATACAATACTCGTACCATGCTTGAAGCAGTTCGCCAGATGCAGCCGCCGAAAACGTTCCTGAAAGACACGTTTTTCAACAATCAACGGACATTCGATACAGAATATGTTGATGTAGACATCGTGAAAGGTCGTCGTCGTATGGCACCGTTTGTTCATCCTCGTCGTTCAGGAAAAGTTGTAGAGCGTGAAGGATACCGCACAAATACGTATAAAGCACCATTAATCAACCCTAAAATGCCAACAACAGCAGAGCATTTGCAAAAGCGTTTGGCAGGTGAGCCACTTTATTCTGGCGTCTCACCTGATGAACGTGCGGCTGAGCAACTGGGAAAAGATTTAGCTGAGCTTGATGATATGATCACTCGTCGTGAGGAATGGATGTGTGCACAAGCCTTATTTACGGGTCAAATTCATGTCAAAGGCGATGGAGTGGATGAGGTCATTGATTTCAATTTGACGAATAAAGAGGCATTGCTATCAGGAGCCAAGTGGAATGAATCAACATCTAATCCTTTAGCTGATCTAAAACGTTGGCGATTGCATGTTATTAAAGCCTCCGGTATTACTCCGGATATCGCGATTTTTTCTAGTGAAGTTGTTGATGCGTTCCTATGGAATGAACAAGTACAAAAAATGCTTGATTTACGCTTAGTGGAAACAGGGCAGATTGACCCTCAAGCATTGCCAAACGGAGTGACATATATCGGTCGTATTGCTGAATTAGGTTTGAATATCTACTCATACGACGAGTGGTACATTGACGATGATGGCACAGAAAAGCCGATGGTACCAGAGAAAACAGTGACAATTGCTAGTAGTAGAGCGCGATTTGACATGCTTTATGGAGCATATATCGATATGGAGATGGGAACGATGGATTTACCTCGTATCCCTCGTTCATGGGTAGAAAAAGATCCGTCAACACGATGGGTACAATTGATTTCGCGACCACTCCCTGTTCCGCAACATGTAGACAGTATTTACGTCGCAACAGTGCTGTAAGGGGGAAGTGAAGATGTACAGATCGGTTTGGCGAATTAAAATGGATAATCGAATTTATGAGCCTGGTGACATCATCACCGGGCTTTCTGATGTTCAAGCAAAAGAACTTCTGTCGATGAAAGCGATTGAAATTTCACCTGTATTTCATGAAGAGAAGGTAGTTGTAAATATGAGCCATACCGTCTCCAAAGAAGATAAACAGAACACGGGAAGCATTGATCAAATGGGGGCATTCAGAAAAACGTTAGAAGCGATGAAACGGTCAGAATTAATTTCATATGCAAAAAAAGTCGATGTTGCAATAGATACGAGAATGAAGAACTCAGAAATTTGCGACCTGCTTTTTGAGGATGCTAAAGAAAATGGGGTTGACATTGAGTTGCTAGATGAACAATCTCTCATGTTCCTTGCACTAGAATTAAACTGTCAGGTCTCTAGCGAAATGGATCGCGAACAGTTAATTAAAACGATTGATAGAAAACTTGGAGAATACGACAATGAGTAATCTAAAGTCTTTTATGAATAGTGATTTGGGAACGTTCTTTAACATCAGTGAATTTGCTGAATATCACGTTATAGACGGTGAAAACGTTTTGTCAGTTATTGACGTTGACCAATTCGTTGAGCGCCCAAGAGATCTTGTCGGAAACAGCATTTTTCATTCGACAATAACAATATACGTGAAATCAACTGACTATAGAAAACCAGTCATTGGACAAAGAATTACTGTCGATCAAGAAAATTATTATGTCACATCTGTCTCGGAAGATGCAGGTGTATTAAAAATTTCAGCAACAGCAAACGAAACGTAGGTGGGCTTATGGGTAGATTTAGCTTTGATATAAAGGTGGAAGATATGGCTCGGTTAGAGCACGCATTGGAACGCGTTCCTGAAAAAGTTCCAATCGTGGCTCTTCGCGCCCTGAACCGTGCAGCGGATAAGGCGAAAACTGAAATGTCACGGGAAGCGAGAAAAAGATATTACATCAGATACGGCGATGTACAAGATGCGATAAAAATATATCCAGCTAATTCAAACGATTTAACAGCTACTGTAATTGTAAAGGGACGAAGACGTGAATTAGTAAATTTCCGTGTTGAGCCAAGAATTCCAATACACCGTCTAAGCAAGGAATCAAAGCCTAAAGTGTTAAGGGTTGCAGTGAAAAAAACGGGAGGTCTTAAAGATTTCCCTAATGCTTTTGTGGGGATCGGGTCGCGCGCTGGAAAATTGCATGTTTTACGAAGAGTGGATAAAGGTAGATATCCACTGCATATTAAGTATGGGCCATCTGTTCCTCAAATGATTGGCAATGAAGAGGTTATTACTGTTGTGGAAGAAAAAGTACAAGAAACGCTAGATAAAAGATTGGAACATGAAATAAAAAGGGCGTTAGAGGAAGTGTAGATGATGATAGGAATAATGACAACTTCTATTGACTTAGTCGATATGTTGAAAGAAGAGGTTGAAAAAATTGTGAGTGAATTCTCGCTGAATTGCAACATAGAAGGAAGACAAAAATCACCCCAAGTTACAACACAGTATTTACCCGAAAAAAAAAGAAAGTTGGAGCAAGATGATCCGGATTTTCCACACGTTATTGTTCGGTTTGTTGAAGAAAAAGTTGAACAGGGACAAAACATCGTTGAAATTCATATCATTGCAGGAACATATGGATATGACCCTCAAGTTTGTTGGCGTGACGTGGTGAATGTTTTAACAAGAATAAAAGTGGAATTGTGTAAAAAGCCGTTGCTAAGCTCATTTGAATTGATCAAAGACAGCTATCGAACCATTTTTCCGGAAGAGCAACCATTTCCAGAGTGGGTTGCATATTCAATCGTCAAATATCGGACACCATCTATACAAAGTGAGGAGGGGTTACAACATGTCTACTGATTTAAAAAAAGAAAAAGCAAAAAAAGTTGTGGACACACCTGTCATTTATTGTGGTCCTAATATCCCAAAAGCCATGCTAAATCAATTTACCGTTTTTCAGAACGGTTTGCCTAAGCATCTGGATAAACATTTAAAAGCGTGTCCGATTATACAGCAATTGATCGTTCCCGTCGAAAAACTAAATGATACGCTTGAAGCAATAAAAACGACTGGCACTCCTGAAAATGTTTGGTTTCAACAAGTTTTGGAATATAACAAAGGGGTTGGTAACTAATGTATAGACATGGAGTTAGAATTTTAGAGGTTCCTACTTCTGTCGTTCCTCCGGTTAGGGCGGCAGCTGGGCTACCTGTTGTTATTGGCACTGCACCGATCCATTTAGCGGATATGACGTGTGTGAATAAGCCTGTTTTAGCCTATAACTATCAAGAAGCTGCCCAATCACTTGGATACGCAAAGGATTGGAAAAAATATACTCTTTGTGAATTTATGAAATCACATTTTCAACTTTTCAGTGTCGCGCCGGTCGTATTTATAAATGTTCTGGATCCAAACAAGCATAAAAGAAGCAAAACAGAAACTATTGACACGATCGGGAATGTTGCGCGTATTGAACAAGATGGAGTTTTATTGAGTACATTGAGCATTAAATTAACACCTGATGGTGATAATTTACAACAAAATAGGGATTATATCGTCAACTATGACGAGAACGGTCGTGTATTAATCACTCTTATGAATAGTGTCGTAAGTAATAATCTATTTGTTAACTATGATTATCTTGATCCAACCATGGTTACGAAATACGACATCATCGGCGGTGTAAATGCGACTACTGGTGAATACACAGGATTGGAACTTATTAATCGTGTATTTCCTTTATTCCGTTTAATTCCTGGTCAAATTCTTGCGCCAGGTTGGAGTCACGATCCTGCTGTTGCAGCTGTAATGAAGGCAAAGTCAGCAAACATCAATGGCTTGTTTAAAGCTATTTCTTTAGTAGATGTCGACAGTAAAGAGGCAGATAACTATTCTGAAGTGCCAGCATGGAAAAATAACAACAACTATACAGATTCCTTGCAGCTTGTTTTTTGGCCAAAGGTGAAACTGGGCGAAGAAGTATATCATTTGTCAACACAGGCAGCTGGGCTAATTTGTAAAGTCGATGCACAATACGATGACTTACCATATGTAAGCCCATCAAACAAAAATATACAGGCAACCGGAGCAGTAACTGATGATGGAAAAGAAGTTGCATTAGGACCAGATCAAGCAGCATACCTAAATGGAGAGGGGATCGTTACTGCGTTAAATTTTATCGGTGGATGGAAATTATGGGGTAACCGAACAGCGGCATATCCAGGTGTGACGGATGTTAAAGATACTTTTATCCCCGTCCGTCGTATGTTTAATTGGATCGGAAACACAATTATTCTGACGTTCTGGCAAAAAGTTGATGACCCAACAAATAAAAGATTAATCGATACAGTTGTTGACAGCGTAAACATTTGGCTGAATGGTCTCACAGCAAGAGGAGCATTACTTGGCGGACGCGTAGAATTTCGGAAAGATAAAAACCCTGTTACAGACTTATTAAACGGTATTGTTCGCTTTCACGTTTGTTTGACCCCTCCTGTACCGGCAGAGGATATAGTGTTCATGCTTGAATTTGATGTGAACTACTTAAATACGTTATTTGAATAGGTGGTGAGCGCTTGTGTCAGTTAATGTTGTTTTTGAAAAGCTAAATGATTTTCGGGTATATATGGACGGAACGAGCGATTTAAAAGGGGTTGTCGATATTACCCTCCCCTCATTTGAACACATGACGGAGAGCGTGAAGGGTGCAGGTATTGCGGGGGAATACGAATCGCCAAACATCGGACATTTTCAAAGCATGAAGATTACGCTGAATTGGCGAGTATTTAACTATGATTTATCCCAACTTCTTGCCCCTGTTTCAAGAAAAATTGATTGTCGCGGCGCTACTCAAAAACTTGATGCTGCTACAGGGAAATATGTAATGGAAGCTGTACGAGTGCTTATTCAAGGGACACCAACAAAGGTTGAACCAGGTAAGCTTGAAAAAGGCAGTCCGTATGAAGCTTCGACAGAAATTGAGGCAACATATATAAAAATCGATATTGACGGACGAAATGTTGTTGAACTTGATAAGCTAAATTACAAGTATGTAGTGAATGGAACTGATTATCTCGCCGATGTTAGAAAAGCTTTAGGAATGTAGGAGGGACAATGATGAACTTTAAACTAACTAAGCCAATTGATATTGATGGGAAATTGATTGATTCGCTTGAATTGAATTTAGAAAACTTAACAGGACGAGATATTTTAGCGATTGATAAAGAGTTACGCTCTCGAAATAGCCAATTCAGTGTTTATGACATTGAATCACAGCTGTTAATAGTATCAAGATTGTCAGGGATTATTCCAGATGAGTTAGAGAAGATGCAAGCCCCTGATTTTTTAGAGATTACGAGTAAGGTAACACTTTTTTTACTAAATATAGATTCGAAAGCGCGCGAGAAATCCGAAAAGTAGCACTGCAACTCGCCAGTGCTTTTTTTACCCCTGTGGATTTTTGGATAAACCTCACTATCGATGAGCTGGATCAATGGATTAAAGATGTTCCTACAGAGGAGGGGGCGAACGGTGTCTAGAAAGCAATTAGAAATGATTTTTCATATATCTGGTAAGGTCGGGAGCTCCTTCCGATCATCTTTTGGAACGGCAGGATCGCAGCTAGACAGATTGCGAGATAAAACATCTGAATTAAAGTCAGCATTAAAGGAATTAGATAAACATCATAGAAATGCAATTCTTTCAACTGACCAGTTTCGTGTAGCTCAATCTCGCCTGTCTAGTCAACTTGAAAAAGTGAAGAACGCCCAAGAACAACTATCACAAGCACAGAGAAGATATCAAGAGTTGCAGCGGAATATGGCTGATACACGGATGCAAATGTTAGATACAGCAGCTATGGCTACCCCAATTGTCGTTGCGACAAAAGCTGCAATGGATTTTGAACAATCTATGCTTGGTGTTGCTAAGCAAGTTGATGGTGCGCGTGATCATGCTGGGAACTTGACAAAAGTGTACTATGAGATGCGTGAAGAAATTTTCAAAATGGGTAGAGAAATGGGCGTTCCAAATGCGGAGCTTGCTCAACTAATGGCTTTTTCAGCAAAGATGGGTGTACCGAGAGAGGAACTAGTTCTTTTTACAAAAGAAGTAGCTAAGCTTGGAGAAGCATTTGAAATGGCCCCAGAAGAGATTGGAACTTCGATGGGGAAACTAGCCAATATCTTTAAAATACCTTATAAGGAAATCGGAAAGCTTGGAGATGTCATTAACTATTTAGATGATAAGACACTAGCGAGTGGACGTGGCATTATTGACGTCATGATGCGCGCCGGTGGCCAAGCAAAAGATGTTCATTTAACCGAGAAACAATTAGCAGCCTTAGCGAGTACGTTTTTATCATTGGGTAAATCAGAAGAAGTTGCTGGTACAGCTGCGGTAGCGCTCATGCGTGAACTTGCATTAGCCGAAGAACAACCAGAACGATATAGTAAAGCTTTAAAAAAATTAGGCTTAACTACAAAACAAGTTACTAAAGGGATGGCTAAGGACGCGCAAGGTACTATCCTTGATGTATTAGATCGAATCAACAAACTTAGTCCAGAGGAAAAAACGGCTGTAACTGTAGGAATTTTCGGGAAAGAATACGGCGATGACATAGCAACTTTAGCAAACGGAATAAAGGAATATAGAAAACAATTAAAGCTTGTTAATGATGAAGCGGCAAAAGGCTCTTCTGACCGTGAATTTGAGGCAAGGAACAAAACATCGTATGCTGAGTTACAAAAATTAAAAAATTCAATGAATGAGTTTGCAGTAAATGTTGGAGATACTGTATTACCGACGTTAAATGAGATATTCAAAAGTATGGCTGATATATCTCGAAGTGCATCTGAGTTCGCCAAGCAATATCCTAATGTAACAAAATTGGTAGTTACGTCAGCCACAGGATTAATTGCTGCGCGTATGGGATGGCTGGGATTGAAATTTGTTATTGATAGTGCTCGCCTTTCACTTGCTGGTGGCGCGAAGTTTTTCAGCAAAATGAAAGGAAACGCGGCTGTCTTTCAAGCTCAACAGGCGATGAAAAATACACAAGCGCTTATAACGAACGCGCAAAGGAATAAGAATGTCATATCACTAGCCGAAAGAGCGAAGGCGAAAAGTTCGCCAACCAGCACAACGACAACAGCAAAAGTAGCGAAAGAAGCATCTAAGTCGTCAAATGTCATATCACTAGCCGAAAGAGCGAAGGCAAAAAGTTCGCCGCCAAGCAGCACAACGACAACAACAAAAGTAGCGAAAGAGGTATCTAAGTCGTCAAATGTCATATCACTAGCCGAAAGAGCGAAGGCGAATAACTTATCGTTAGTGTCAAACGCTCCTGTTGCTGCCCGAGCGAAAAGCGTTGGTAAAATGTCTAAAGCACTTGCGACAACCGGAAAGGTGTTAAGTAAAGCTGCTCTCCCGTTAACTGTTGCTGCAGAAGCCTACAGCATTTATAAAGCGCAAGATAAAACAAAAGCAATTGTTCAATCGGGAACTGGAATTGCTGGCAGTATAGGTGGCGCTAAACTTGGCGCAGCAATTGGTACTGCTATTGCTCCGGGTATCGGAACAGCTGTAGGAGGAGTACTTGGTGGATTAGTTGGATATGCGGCAGGACGATGGTTAGGCGGAAAAGGGGTAGATGCCGTACGAAATTCCAGTACTGCTAGAGCACATCATGTTGCTAATCAGAACAATACAGCTTATTTATCTAAAGCTACACAAGAAATGGCTATGCATATTAATCGAGCATCGCATAACTTTTCTTTGCTTACTCAATATGCTGGGATGGCGAGCGGTAAAATAGCAGGTGCATCATTCGAATTATCTAACAATATTAAAAAAGCCTCTAATAATTTTTCGCTTTTAACTATGTATACAGGTCAAGCTTGTGGATGGATGGCTTCACTAAATGGCATTCAGACAGCTGGGCAACGCGTCATATCAGCGCTCAATAAGCTCGAAGCGCGCATCAATAACATCAAGCTTCCGGAGACGAGAAATAGAAGGGTGAGTTATGATGGGTAGAACGTATATAACTGTTCAAGGTGATACTTGGGATAAAATTGCATATGAAACACTCGGGAGTGAGTATTCGCTCCCTTTTTTATTAGAGGCAAATAAAAAATACAGACATATCGTGATTTTTCCGAGCGGATTGAAAATAAATATCCCAGATATCACTACGTCAATTATGACAAAAAGACCAGCGTGGCTTGGCGAGGATGATGAATTATGATTGATGCTAGAAAAACATATTTAGAAATTTTATACAATAAACAAAATATCACTTCTCAATTGGAGACACATTTGGTGGATTGGACGTACACAGATAATTTAAGCGGTGAAGTTGACGATGTACAAATAGTTTTAGAAGATATTGAAAATAAATGGCTGAGTGATTGGTTTCCGAGTAAAGGATCCATTATAGAGGTGACGATTTGTAGAAAGAATTGGAATAAACAAATAGTAAAAACAAAGCTAGGAAAGTTTGAGGTGGATGAGATTGAAGTAAGCGGAAGTCCATCGCAAGTGACAATCAAAGCGTTGGCGGTACCCGAATCATCGTCGATACGTGGGGAATATAAGTCGAAGGCGTGGGAAAAAACAACGCTAAAGATGGTAGCGGGTGATATCGCGAAAGCAAATAAATTGAAGCTATATTTTGAAGCGAGCGACAATCCTAAGAAGGATAGATATGAACAGGAAAATGAAACAGATTTAATGTTTTTATATCGCTTATGTAGAGATGAAGGATTGTGTTTAAAAATCTCTAATCGTTCAATTGTTATCTTAGATGAAGTGGCCTATGAAAAGAAGGCGGCATTTGCAACGATTAAACGATTTGGGGATGAGAAAATATTTGTGAAGAGTTGGTCGGCAAAAACAACGTTGAGCGGAACATATAAGGCGTGTCGTGTGCAGTACCACGACTCAAAAAAGAAAAAAACGATAAAAGTAACTTTTACGCCGCCGAAAGTACCAAAGGTAGGCCGCACTCTGGTTGTTACAGAAGAAGTAAAATCTGTTGCTGAGGCATTGCGTCTAGCGAAGAAAAAGCTAAGGGAGGCAAATAAAGAAGCAACAACTGTCAATTTGCACATTGTTACAGATATACATTTAGATGCAGGGATGACATTGTCCTTAAAAGACTTCGGGAAATTTGACGGCAAATACATTATTACGAAAGCTGTATACTCACAAGATGGGGTAGATTTGTCACTCCGAAAATGTTTAGAGGGGTATTGAAATGTTTGAAAAAATCGGTATTGTGACTTCAATATATCCGAATAAATGCACAGCTAGGGTAAAATTTGAAGATGCAGATGATTTAATTTCCGCAGAGCTACAAGTGGTTGTAAGAGGGTCATTAAATAATAAGGACTATTGGATGCCGAAAGTCGGTGAACACGTACTATGTATTTTTACAAAACAAAAAAGTGGATATATCGTTGGGTCTATCTATTCAAAGCAGTCACCGCCTCCTGTAAATGTTGAGTATAAGCGACACATGCAGTTTGAGGACGGCACAACAATCGAGTACGATTCAAAATCGAAGACATTAGATATTAATTGTGTAGGACCGATTAAAATAAAAGCCACGGGTCACGTGCATGTGACTGGGAATATATATGTAAGTGGAGATGTAATTGCAGACGGAATTTCGTTAAAGAATCATATACATTCATGTCCTCATGGCTCAACTTCACCTCCGAATAGATAAAGGCAGGGTGATATCATGATTGGCGCTTTCGGTGACGTTGTATTTGAAGTGACAGATAAAAAAATACAGACTTTTTATGATTTTAAACGGGCTGGAGAGGCAAGATGGCACGATCACGACATCATTGGAGGGAAACCAAAGTCAGAATTCAATGGTCCAGGACTAGACGAAATTACGTTCGTAGTGCTTTTGAAAGCGGAATTTGGAATAAATCCAACGAAACAGCTTGAGAAGCTGAGGAATATGCGTGATCAAGGAAAAGCGGCCCCGTTCATTTTAGGAGGCAAACCTATTTCTAAGCATTATTTTTCAATTCAAAAAATGAGCGAAGAATACAAAATTGTAGACAACAGAGGAAATATCATTGTTGCGGAAGTAGAGTTAGAATTAAAAGAATATGTTAGGTCTGGAGTGATGTGAACATGTATGAAATAAGACCTGTTCATGAAATAATTTTTGATGCGACAGGAGTGCAAGAAGTGTTGCAAAATGTCGCATTTATTCTCTCGACAATGATGTACAGTTGCCCTATGGATCGGGGATTTGGTTGGAATCCAGATTTAGATTTACCCATCGATGTTGCAAAAGCAATGAGCGCATCTAAGATTGTTCAGGCAATTCAAGAAAACGAACCAAGGGCAATCGTAGAAGAATTTTTTTTCGAGGAAGATCACATGAACGGAGTGCTAAAACCGATAGTAAGGGTGTCTGTACATGAATCGATTTAATTTGCCAGATATTCATTTTTTGAAAAAAAGCCCTGAAGATATTGAAAGAGACATGTTGTCGTATATAGAGAAAAAGACAGGAATAAAACTTTCAAATGCTGACCCGAGAAGAAAGTTTCTTCAAGCTTTAGTACTGTACATTGTTCAAGAAAGAAACAACTTAGACTATGCATTGAAGCAAAATCTACTATCATATGCTGATGGTGAGTTTCTAGATCATAAGGGAGAAGATTTTCAAGTACATCGTTTGAAAGCTAAACCGGCAAAAACTATGATGGAATTCATTCTTGAAGAAGAGCGCGTCGATACTTTAGTGATTCCTAAAGGGACGCGTTTTTTAGTTGGTGAAAGCACATTTTTTGCAACAGATGAAACGTGTATTGTTCCTAAAGGCCAACATACTGTACACATCGGGGCAACATGCTTAGAAAATGGAAAAGTCGGTAACGGATATTTACCAGGAGAAATCACAACATTAGTTGATCCTATCCCGTGGGTGAAAGAAGTTCGGAATATTACAACGAGCGATGGTGGGGCAGAAGTTGAAGATGATGATTCATATGCTCATAGAATTCATATAGCGCCTGAGTCTTTCTCAGTCGCAGGACCAGAAGGAGCATATGAATACTGGGCAAAAACAGCGCATCAAGAAATTGTTGATGTAGTTGTTCTCAACCCATCGCCTGGCGTTGTTGATATTCGCGTCTTGTTAGCAAACGGAGAATTGCCATCGGAAGAAATTTTAGAACAAGTTTTATTTGCGTGTTCAGACAAAAAGGTACGACCGTTGACTGATTACGTGATTGTCAATCAGCCGGAGATTGTCACATATGACATAGACGTTGAGTACTACATTTTATATTCGAATGCCGGCATGGCTAATTCCATTCAACAAAATGTGAATGAAGCATTTCAAGGGTATTTGCGTTGGCAAAAAGAGAAGCTTGGACGCGATGTAGATTTATCGGAGTTAATCGCACGTCTCAAAAAAGCAGGAGCATACAGAGTGACTGTCAATTCCCCGATGTATAAAAAAATTGAGAAGCACCAAGTTGCGAAAGAAAACATTGTGAACTTTTCGTTTGGAGGACTCACCGATGAATAGTTTGAGGGATTATTCTATTCCCTTGTTGCTACCTGATAGTTTACGGAAGGATGCTTTTGTCGTTGCGCTTGGCGAAGCTTTTGAAACGGAAATGAAAGAAATGTATCGTGAGGCTGAAATTTTATCAAATTTTTATGATTTGGATAAAATTCCGGAGCAGCTTTTAGATCACATTGCGTATGAAAAACATGTGGATTTTTATGACTCAAATATTCCGTTTACGCAGAAGATGAATCTCGTGCGTCAGTCTGTTGCGTGGCATAGAAAAAAAGGAACACCCTGGGCTGTTGAGCAAGTTATATCGGTTATATTTCCAAGAGCAAAAACGATTGAGTGGTTTGAATACGGAGGTGATCCTTACAAGTTTTTAATACAACTTGACTTAGATGATGATTTTTTATCTTTTGATAAACCGCGTTTAAAAAGATTGCTTGATGCGACAAAAAATAAAAGATCGCAACTAGAAAAGATACTTTTTCAAACAAAAGTATCTACAAAGAGGTCAACTAGCAATAAAGTAGATGAACGGATTCGAATATATACAAAATTGAATCCATGGGTTTTAGCTGGATTAGGCACGGATATCGGACTAGAAAATGTCTATCTTGATGGCAATTATAAGTTAGACGGAGAGGCTTTCTTAAATAGCTACATCCAAACAGATGAACCTCAATGTTTAACTACTGCTAGGTTAATAATGAAAGTTGCACATGATTTTGGCGTGCACGAAGTTAGCATAGTCCCTGTTCTTGACGGAGTGTACATGTTAAATGGCGAATTGCTCTTACAGCATGATTTACAAACAGCGCGAATAACAGTGAAGCAAGAAGCGAAAACGAAACAGCGTCAGCGAATTGTAGCGAGTAACGATGTAACACAACGAGTGCAAGTGACGAGCATGAGTCGAAACGTGTCTGGCGTATATACGTTAAATGGTGGACAAAATTTGAATGGGAACATTTCACTCAATCAGACTTTACTTAACAACAAAGGCCTGTTTCGTGTTAAAAAACAAAATGCAGTTGTAGAGGAGGTAGCTGTTTAGTTGATAAATAAAATATCTGTAAAATCGAACATTCGATTAATTAAAAACGGAAAAGTGATTGAAATAGAGAAAGCAGGTGAGAAAAATGGCGAACACAGTAACAACAATAAAAGCTAGAGAAAAATTTGCTAAGGCTCATGCAGGTATTGCCCCGTTGCCTCCAATCACTCATGTCGGGTGGGGAAATGGAGGTCATGATCCGGATACACGTATGCCAATCATGCCAACAGCTGACGTAAATGTAATACCAGGAGAAATAATGAGGAAAGAGATAAAAGGATTTGAGTTTCCAATTCCGACAACATTGAGAGTTTTCGTAGATTTGCTTTTTTCAGAAAGTGGGGAAAATGAAATATCATGTTGTGGATTATATGATGCAGAGGGGGACTTAGTTGCCTGGAAAACTTTCAAGCCAAAACCCATGGATGAAGAAACAACACTAGAAATTGACTGGGATGAACAATTTTAACCAGGGAGCGTGGAGTACGTGGCCAATCATCAAATTTATGAAACAAAAAATTTTAGTGAAGTGCTCAGAAAACTTGTAACAACGGATCCTGCACATGCGGATACATTTAACCCACTTTTCGAAAGACTCATTAATAACGACGCATATTTAAAAGCTTTCATTGAAGGGCTTTTATCGGTAAATGGACATACGCATAGCGGAATTGATGGTGACGGACCTAAAATTCCACTTGCGAACATTGAGTTACCAAGTTCTATGGGGCGGATTGTTACGGAGGATATTCTAAACGCCCATATTAACGAGCGTAATCCGCATGGAACAAGAGCAAGTGACATTGGAGCAGAAACACCATCAGGGGCACAAGCAAAAATAGATGCAGCGATTGCTGCGCATTCGGCTGATAATGTGAAGCACGTAACAGCCGCAGAAAGAGCGGCTTGGAATAGCGCAGAAGCAAACGCAAAAGCATATACGGATACCGCGCCAGAAGCCATGCAGAGGAATCTAGCAAACTTCAATGTTTACAAAAGTGGAAAGGACAGTAATGGAATTTTTACCACTGTTGAATACAAACGATCAAATGGAACGCTGTACGCGCGATCTGTATTGAGCGGTGGAACAAGCCCACAATATACAACTCGGACAATTACTTATTACGGAACAGACGGAACAACCGTATTACGAACCGATACTTACGCGTTAACCTATGATACGAATGGTGAGTTAATCGGCGAGGTGAAAAATTAATGCCTATTATTGATATACGTACACACGGAGGAAAATATGCTGGAATTGGTGGTGGGATTAAGTCTATTCAAAGAGGTCTTTCTATTGTATCTTATGATAAATACACTTTAGATGTAACAATTAGTAATGTAGACCCTAATAAATGTTTGGTGTTTGCTTGGTGTGTAAGTGATACCAGTTACGGACAAAAATACAACGCATTTCAAGCCTATTTAACAAGTGCGACTAATTTACGATTAGATAGACACTCTCGCCCTTATGACTACAATGTTAGTTATAGTTTTTATGAGGTGGCGGTCTCATGGATGGTTATAGAGTTCACTAATGTGAAGTCAAAACAAGAGGGAGTTGTATCAATTGTTCCGTCAGCTACTTTAGATGCTGGAGCTTATCATTATCAGAATGTTTACATTAGTTCGGTAAACCCTTCAAAGTGTATAGTCGCTTTAACATATAAATCAACTGAAGAATATGGGAATAACGCGGGCACCTATTGGTCAGCTATGAACGGTATTTATTTGCTAAATAACACGACATTACAAATCCTTGTATCTAATGCTCAAAACTATACACAGTACTATAGATGGCAAGTCCTAGAATTTAATTAATGGAGGGATTTTATTATGTATCATTATGCTGAATTGAATCACGAAAATATATGTATTGGTGTAAAAACGGTTAAAGATGTCATGACAAGCACAAACCTCATTCCGATTGATGAAGCGAATCCTGATTTTTTATTCCGTAAATTCGAGAATGGAAATTGGTCACTAGAAAAATATTTGCCCGACGCGGCAGCTATACAATTAAGTGAATTCGAAAAGTTAAAACAAGAAAACACGGAATTAAAACAACGTCAACAAATTATTCAGCAAGCGCTAGACGATTTACTGTTAGGAGGAATGTGATATGGCGGCTTATCTCGCGCAAAGAATCATCGACGGAGCGTACACATACGAATTTGTCATCCAGCGTCGTCCTGATTTAAAAGAAGGGATTGATGCTTATTTAATTTCTAAAGGTAGAGAGGATTTGATTGTAAATTAAAAATAAATGGTTTTGTAGTAAGGAAGATGCTATGCCCTTCCGACCATATTCAATCCCAAAATTTTTTTGTCGAAATAAAGAGGAATTTGTGTGTTTTTGAATAATTATTACTTAGATTCAAAAACAAAGGAAAGGGAGAACTAAATGACTTTTGAGGAACATGTTGAAAATATAAAAAAAGAGTTAGGAATTGACTCCAATCTACAGATTGTGTGTGGAGAGGATGGAGCAAGAGATTATATCGAAAGTATTAGAGAGAAAAATCCATCTCACGCGAAATGTTTAGAAGATATGTATTTAAAATCGAAAAACACTAGAGGAATATATCCATGGTCGGTGGATGAGGATTTGATTCTAATTAAAAGCAAAAATTACATTGGGACGTTAGCGCATGAAATGCGTCATGTATGGCAGTATAAAAAAGCAAAAGACAAATTTTGTTGGTCAGAACCTTGTCGTAACAAATTCAAAGAGTGTCTGGATAAAATGATATATCTGGTAAGTAAAAAAGAATTGGATGCAAACGAATACGCTAGAGATTATTGCAAAAAGAATGGGATAGGAGAATTTAATCGCTATAGATGTAAGGCACATATAAATTATATATGTCGTGCTCTTTTTAGACCTTGGATTTTGTTGTGTTTTATTTGGGTTGTGTTTGTTTTTCTATTATTTTAATCACAATTGCCGAACACAAAGAGAAAATTTATGAACATAACTTATAATCTAAGTGCTTTAGAGGTACAAATGAACATTAGGACGATAATGCGCAATAAAATGTCCGATTAAAATCCCATTAAAAAAAGTCCTCCATCACTTTTTGGAGGACTTTTCTAATCCGATTTTAACAAGTTCTCTGATCGCTTCATTTCGGTTTTTTAACTGGTTTTCATGCCAGTACTTTTCAATTTGTTCAACTAGCTCGTTAGGGAAAGTCACTAAAATTTGAGTATTTTTATTTTTATCAATTGCCATGATATCACCTCGTTTCAAGTATAAGTTATATAACTTATATTGACAACAAGAACGTTTGTTTGTAATATAGATATATAAGTTATATAACTTTAAAAGATAGGGGATGATATGATGGCGAATACAGCTGGTGAACAAATGATGTCTGAAGTTGTGGCGATGTTGCACGAATTGATACCTACAATCAACGCTCATGAAATTAAGAATGAATTGTCGGTCATCTTCTCCAAATATCATGTAACCAAAATTGAACTACAAGAAGTGCATCCTGATTTACATGAAAAAATCCAGCTATTTTTGTCATCGAAGCGCTTAGAAGGGCTAAGTCCGATTACGCTTGAAAGTTATGAATTAGATCTAAAAATTTTTGCGGAGCATGTCAAAAAGAAAACAGATGAGATTACTGCTGCTGATATTCGGGTATTTTTAGGTCGTTTTAGTCACCTGAAACTTAGTTCAATCGCTAAAAAATTGTCTGTATTGAAAAGTTTCTTTGGATGGCTGGCATCTGAAGAAATCATTCAACGTGATCCGACTAAAAA
Organism: Anoxybacillus sp. MB8; assembly: GCF_011006755.1. Taxonomy (NCBI): domain Bacteria; kingdom Bacillati; phylum Bacillota; class Bacilli; order Caryophanales; family Anoxybacillaceae; genus Anoxybacillus; species Anoxybacillus sp. MB8. The sequence goes on along the minus strand of NZ_RXXX01000011.1, from coordinate 4,344 downwards.
GCTAAAACCGCCTAAACAAGAAAAAAGGCTCCCGAAAGCGTTGACGATTGAGGAATTAGAAATGCTCCGCGAGGCTTGCAAAACAACACGACAGCGAGCTTTTTTAGAAGTGTTATATGCAACAGGTTGTCGTTTATCAGAAGTACAAGCGCTGAACCGATCGGATATAAACTATCAGACGCTCAGTTGTAGAGTAATCGGGAAAGGAAATAAAGAGCGCGAAGTGTATTTCAGCTTTAAAGCGATGTATCATTTACGGAAGTACCTCATGGCTAGAACTGACAATGAACCAGCGCTGTTTATTACAGAAAGAAAACCCTATCGTCGTCTTTCAAAACGCGGCATTCAAAGGGAAATTGCACTCATCGCAGAAAATGCTGGGTTAGGGAAGAAAGTGAGTCCACACACGTTACGACACACATTTGCGACATTAACGCTGAACAATGGGGCTGAATTAGCTGCCGTTCAAGCTTTACTTGGTCACGAAGATCCGGCCACTACACAAGTGTATGCACAATTGACTGATGAGAAAAAACGAGAACAACATAAGAAATATTTAGTCCAATAGACCAGCGCCCTGGTCTTTTTATTTTTTGCAGGAAAGGTCGTGAGTCGATGGAAGAACGCATTCAAAAACTGGAGGCAGACATGGTGGATGTAAAAACACGCTTGGCGGTCGCAGAATCAAACATCAAAGATATGCGTGAAGATATTCGAGCAATTAAAGATGATACTAAGTGGCTACGACGTACGATCACAAACGCAATTATTGTTTCGGTGGTCGGCGGCATCGTGGCCATTGTTTTTGCGGCGTTGAAGGGAGGTGTTCAATGATGAAACGCTTTAAAAATTACGGTCTATGGCTGTCTGTGGCATCATTACTTCTTATGGTGTTACAAGACGCTGGGGTGAATATCACACCAGAAAAATTCAATGCGTATGTGCAGACGATATTGGGGATTTTGGTGTTGCTAGGGATTGTGTCTAACCCGAAAGAGGGAAAATGGTATCAAGATAAAGGAGAGGATCAATAATGTTCAAACCGACTTATCATGAACGAAATTTGGCCAACCTTGAAAAACTGGCTCCTAACACAAAAAGAGCAGCAATGGAATGGTACAATTGGTGCGTTGCGAATAGCATTGACATTCTTATCTATGAAACGCTTCGCACAAAAGAAAAACAACGATATTACGTTGCCAGTGGGAAGTCACAGACGATGCGCTCTTACCACTTGGTTGGACAAGCATTAGATTTCGTCCCAGTCGTGGGCGGGAAAACAGATTGGAATGGCTATGATAAAACAGCAATTCAACAGGCTATTGCCAAAGCCAAGCAGTTGGGCTTCACTTGGGGCGGAGATTGGGACAACGACGGAAAGACAACTGATGAAAAATTCATAGATAAGCCCCATTTGCAATTCGAATACAAGGGATATGGAACGGATAAGAAGTTAGACACTAACATTTCGGCCATTCCGAAAACACAGACGAAAACAACTCAAACATACACCGTCCAAAAAGGCGACACGCTTTCTGAGATCGCTAAGAAGTACAATACAACAGTAGATGCGCTACAGAAATTGAACAATATCGCGAATCCAAGCTTGATTCGGATTGGTTCAATTCTGGTTATAAAATAAGTTAATCCCTGCTCTATCGGCAGGGATTTTTAGTTTTAATGGAAACTATGTACATTTTCTCTTTCTGCAGTAAAATAATCTGATAATTCCCATTTACCGTCTTTAAAATAAACACCTCTTACTAAATCCGAATGTTCGAGTAAAGAATCCTTGATATTTCCTCCACCTACACGAACTAGAACGACCTGTATTCCCTCTTTTCTTGCAAACTTCATCGTTGGCACAAAGTCAGAATCGCCAGTTACTAAAATAATACGGTCAACTATATGTTTACTTGCTAACCAAGCAACATCTAATCCAATTCGGATATCTACACCCTTTTGATCTAGTTCCGGTGAAAAATCATCATCCCGAAGAGGTGAAAAATTATCCTTAGGTTCTGATTTTAGTCTTTCGATAGTAGCATCTTTTAGTTTCCAACCTCTGAAGACTGTCTCGCCTTTTCTTATCGCTATATAATTTTTCTGACCCAGTTCTCTAAAGAGCCTTTCTGAATAATCTACTAGTGGGCTTGAATTGAAATCGAATTTATCTCTAGATATGGGTTTCTCCACAGTTCTACGAAAAGGTTCGCCGTGATAAAAGAAAATTCTAAAGATCTCCTCTTGATTTTTGTCAATTAGATTAAGAGAAAAATCGTAAATTACTTCTGCTTCAGGGTTATGTTGAAGCTTGAGCGTGTTTTTCAATCTCTTTTGAACGAATGCACCATCTAATAAGATAGCAACTTTTTTCATTAAGTTCCCCCCATCAATATAAAAACCTTCTCCAAGTATATAGATATTAGGAGAAGGCGTGAAGTATAAAAATAGAATGGTTATTGAGTATATAAGACACATATGTATTATTTGTAATTCAAATATACAATATGTATATTTGAATTACAATACCTAAAAAAATAATTTTTTGATTTCAATTATATATTGACAAGTAGATATTTTTATGCAATCACCATTTTCTATAGTACAGACTTTCTTAATTACTAAAAAAATCATCGCGTTTTACTTGATGACCTAGAGCTTTTAGAGCTTTTTCGACTTTTACCCATGTAGAAATTCTAGGTCGATAATTCGGATCTTTACACATATTCGAAACTGTTGTCCTTCCCACATTCGCCTTTCGTGCTATCTCCTCTTGTGTTAGTCCTACTTTATCTACCCATCTCCCAAATTTACTTCTCGGTTTCCCTAACCAAAACATCAATATTCCCTCCCAGTCGTTTTTATAACAGTCTTGTCCAAAAATCCCGAATTTAAACCTGGGGAAAAAATATGGAATAATGGACAAACATATGAAAATACGATGTATCAGACGCGATTAAGAACGATATAAACGACGTATTTGTTGTCGCATTCACTCGTCGTAGCTATAGTCGTTTTTGTTATTCGTGCTTGCTGCCGATTGTAGATACGGAGAACGACATGAAAAAATGCGTTGTATCAACGGATAGCGTTATTTACTAATGTTCTCGGCGCGAGCGACTATCCTATCGGATATTTAAGGATTGGCAGTGGGAGGTGGTTCTATCTTTTTAACATTGACCGGTATGGATTTTGCTAGTGCAGCAACTGTTAGTGGCGTTGTCTATGACAAGATAACAGCGGCATTTATGCCACTTGTTGAACTTGTAAAAGGGTTATCATATCCGATTGCGTTAGTCATCATGTCTGGCGGGGCATTAATGATTATGATTGGTAGCAAGGAAAAAGGATATACGATGATTCAAAATTCAGCCATCGGTTACATTTTAGTTCAAATGATGCCATTACTTATGGAACTTCTGGTGGAAATCGCAAAAGCGATTTAAGGAGGGGGCTATGGAAAACCTAATCGTTAAATTGCTTATTCTTCATGCTTTTATCGCTGACCAGCGTAATGAATATGCTAAAATGAAAGCAGAAAATATTACTGAACAGGCTTTTGTTGAAGGGATAATAACAGCTTGTGAGTTTTTTGAGGAAGCTTTGGAGCATATGATGGATTATAGATAGCATAGCCAATGTGTATAGGGTGTACAGTTGTATCAGTACAATCGTCATTCTACGCTCATGTCAGCGTACAAACATATTAAAGATGAAAAATTTCGCTATTACATTTTAAAACAAAAATCGGATGTGTTGCAGGCGATGAGAAACTTTTTCCGCAAAGAAGAACAGAAAACGTTTGTTTAAATCCTTGTATCATACAAGGTTTTTTTTTGCGAAAAAATAGTTGACAAACGGGTGGGGGTTTTGTAATATACTCATAGAGGTAATAGTAATTACTTATTTTTTTACAATCAAATATACCCTTATGAGTATAGAGAGGTGAAGAAAATGAAGCATATATCCCCGCAAGAAGTCGAACAACAATTAAAAGAGGGGCGTGCACTGAGCATTATTGATGTGCGCGAATATGAAGAAGTAGCACAAGGGAAAATTCCAGGTGCACGTCACATTCCGCTCGGTCAGTTGCTTGAGCGAATGAATGAAATTAATAAAAATGAAGAGCATATTCTCGTTTGTCGCTCAGGAAACCGAAGCGGTATGGCTTGTCAGTTGTTAGAAAGTTACGGATATGACGTCGTGAATATGACAGGCGGTATGCTTGAGTGGACAGGTGAGATTGAACGGGTAGCGTCAAAAAATCTATGAAAAGTCATCATGGTCTACCTGTTGAAGGAAAATAAAGAGGATAGTGGAATTGGATTCGCCCTTGACCAA
>NZ_RXXX01000119.1:0-558 GCF_011006755.1 Anoxybacillus sp. MB8 | reverse complement strand
GTTTGCATTCCATGCTGTCGTAAAATGGCTTGATACTCGTTCGATGCATATTGGCTCCCTTGATCCGAATGGTGAATCAGACCTGGTTGAGGCTTTCTCTGGTTGAGGGCTCGATTTAATGCTTTGATCACTAACTCTTTTGTCATTCGCTCGGAAAGACACCAGCCAACGATTTTACGAGAAAACAAATCCATGACCGAAGCTAAATATAGCCAGCCTTCTTTCGTCCAAATATACGTGATATCCGCCACCCATACTTGATTTGGCTCATCTGCTTCAAACTGCTGATTCAATAAGTTAGGATACACAGGCAAATGATGCTTCGAGTTTGTGGTTGCCTTATATTTTTTCTTTGTTTTTGAACGAATATCACTATCTTTCATGATTCTGGCGACCGTTTTTTGGGATACCTCAACCCCTTGTTTCTGAAGGATTTTTGTGATTTTTGGACTGCCATACGTTTCTCTTGACTCGATATGAATCTTTTTGATTTGCTTTTTCAACGCTTCCTGTCTTTTCTTTTGTTGACTTTCTGGTCGTTTGGCCCATGCATAGTAT
>NZ_RXXX01000118.1:0-589 GCF_011006755.1 Anoxybacillus sp. MB8 | reverse complement strand
CTACTTGTAGGCACACGGTTTCAGGTTCTCTTTCACTCCCCTCCCGGGGTGCTTTTCACCTTTCCCTCACGGTACTGGTTCACTATCGGTCACTAGGGAGTATTTAGCCTTGGGAGATGGTCCTCCCTGCTTCCGACGGGATTCCTCGTGTCCCGCCGTACTCAGGATCCACTCAGGAGGGAACGAAGTTTCGACTACAGGGCTGTTACCTCCTCTGGCGGGCCTTTCCAGACCGCTTCATCTACTTCGTTCCTTTGTCACTCCGTATTGAGTGTCCTACAACCCCAAGAGGCAAGCCTCTTGGTTTGGGCTGTTCCCGTTTCGCTCGCCGCTACTCAGGGAATCGCTTTTGCTTTCTTCTCCTCCGGGTACTTAGATGTTTCAGTTCCCCGGGTATGCCCTCCATACGCTATGTATTCACGTATGGATACTGCCCCATTACGGACAGTGGGTTCCCCCATTCGGAAATCTCCGGATCAACGCTTACTTACAGCTCCCCGAAGCATATCGGTGTTTGTCCCGTCCTTCATCGGCTCCTAGTGCCAAGGCATCCACCGTGCGCCCTTTCTAACTTAACTAAACACACTTT
>NZ_RXXX01000117.1:0-595 GCF_011006755.1 Anoxybacillus sp. MB8 | reverse complement strand
TTCTTTCGAATCACCCGATATCTTGCATGACCTCGGAACAATTGACGAATCTCTCTCGCCACATGGAACCGATCGAGTTGAAAGTACCCTCTATCTCCGAAATATTCACGACAAGCCGTAATCCACGGCGCACCATCTCCATTGATGACGACCCAATCTTCTAGTGGATCATACCCATATTCTTTCACTAAGAAGCTCTCGACGGCTTCCCAAATCTGTTCATTCGTTTGATGAACCATATACCGTCGATTCACTAAGGATACGCGTTTCCCGTTTTTCTCCCATCCTTGGTGAATCGTGATGATCTTTTCTTCTTTTCCTTTGATGCGGCTTCGTTGACGTTTCACGTACAACCCGTCTGCTTCGATAAAAAACACGCGCCCTTTTTTCTCCATCGCACGGTGCCCTTCCACCTCTGCCTCGATGATGGACTGGCGAATCGTTTCGTGACTCATACATGCATACCCCACCAGCTTTTCAAGCGACTGCGCAGCCTGTCGATATGAAGAACCCGTCACGGCGAGATGAATCGCTGTCTCCTCTAATAGCGGACTCACTCCATGCGCCCCATCGAACTGAAGAAAGACATCGAGTA
>NZ_RXXX01000116.1:0-599 GCF_011006755.1 Anoxybacillus sp. MB8 | reverse complement strand
GGGCTCCACTCCTTTCTTTGGTTGTATTTTTTTCGCACTTACTACCTTACCAGGAGGAGAGCCCGTTTTTCATCTATTTTGCTTACATATCTGACAGGTTCCTTATTATACCAAATCAGGAACCTGTCTTTTTTTCTCCCACAAACATTTTACTCATACAACAGTCATTGTTTAGGCATATGCAAAAAGAATATGGTCAACTGCTTCAACAGCTGTTGGAGGACATCGATCACACATTAGCGGAAAAACGAGATAAAAAAAGATACGCGCTCAAAGATAAACGAGGGATACGGATGCAGACGATGTTTGGAGAAGTGGAAGTCAAGCGGACTATTACTTCGATCGAGAAAAACAGAGGTATGTCTGTCTGTTGGATGCTTTTCTTCAGTTTGAGGGGGCACATGGAGTCAGTCCGTTGTTAGAAGAAACAGCGATTCATCTCGCCGTAACGGGTTCTTCGTATCGACAGGCTGCGCAGTCGCTTGAAAAACTGGTGGGATACGCATGTATGAGCCACGAAACGATTCGTCAGTTGATTGTCGAGGCTGAAGTCGTTGGACACCGCAAGATGGAGAAAAAAGGTCGGGTATTTTTCATTG
>NZ_RXXX01000115.1:0-621 GCF_011006755.1 Anoxybacillus sp. MB8 | reverse complement strand
ACGTAGTGGGATGTAAAGCTTTTTCGCATCGTCATTTTGGTTCACGAACTGCTGCACCAGTTTTATCTGAACGTAGTGGGATGTAAAGATACACAAGTCCGAAAGTGGAAAAACCTAGACCAAGTTTTATCTGAACGTAGTGGGATGTAAAGGTCTCATAAGTTCTAGTTCATAGTTCACATCATCAAGTTTTATCTGAACGTAGTGGGATGTAAAGATCGTTTTCCCTGCCATGCCGAGATTTTCCTCATTAAACGGTTTTATCTGAACGTAGTGGGATGTAAAGGATGAACATGAAGAATATGAAGATGACGGCTTCCTAGAAGGTTTTATCTGAACGTAGTGGGATGTAAAGCTTTTGACGCAACAAAAATCAATGACATCCACAACGTTTTATCTGAACGTAGTGGGATGTAAAGTTTAACGAAGCGATCATCCCGTTCGCGCTACTAGAAAAGTTTTATCTGAACGTAGTGGGATGTAAAGCAGTTGCATAAGCCCCTGCAAAGTCCTGTTTTATTCGAGTTTTATCTGAACGTAGTGGGATGTAAAGTAATAAAGTGACGGTACAGCACGAAGATTGTAGCAGAATTTTATCTGAACGTAGTGGCATGTAAAGAG
>NZ_RXXX01000114.1:0-628 GCF_011006755.1 Anoxybacillus sp. MB8 | reverse complement strand
CACCGAAAGCCTAACCCTTATAAAAAGATCGCTAAAGCAACGAAGGAGCATCAGGTTGTCCCGAACAAATTAAACAGGGAATTCAAGCAGGGAATCCCCGGGAAAGTACTACTTACGGATATCACTTATCTTCCATATAACGGAAATTGTATGGCTTATTTGTCGACCGTAAAAGACGCCTCCACCAATGAAATCCTGGCTTACCATGTGTCTGATCGCATCACCTTGGACATCGCCACCCAGACGATCCATCAATTGATGAACAATAAGAAAATTACTCTCCATGAAGAGGCTTTTATCCACTCGGATCAGGGAAGCCACTATACAAGCCCACGTTACCAGAAGCTTTTAAAGGAGTATGGCCTGGGCCAGTCTATGTCACGAAGAGGCAACTGTTGGGATAATGCCCCTCAAGAATCATTCTTTGGCCACCTTAAGGATGAAGTGGATTATAAATCGGCAAGAACATTGAAGGAATTGAAGTCAAAAATTAATCATTACATGGTTTACTATAACAATTACCGCTATCAGTGGAATTTAAAAAAGATGACCCCTATTCAATATAGGAATCATCTTCTAGCTGCTTAATCTCTTTTTTTATAGTGTCCTTGACATGGGTGCCACTTTA
>NZ_RXXX01000113.1:0-668 GCF_011006755.1 Anoxybacillus sp. MB8 | reverse complement strand
TGGTGATTAATCCTATACATCCCACTACGTTCAGATAAAACCTACGCATGCGTCCGATATAGACACGTGGAAGGCATCTTTACATCCCACTACGTTCAGATAAAACTCTTCATAAATCTGATAAATTTTTGAAAATGTTAATTCCTTTACATCCCACTACGTTCAGATAAAACGCAAGCAATCGGAAAAAGTTTCATCAAAAGTATAGCACTTTACATCCCACTACGTTCAGATAAAACACGCTAATAACAGCGTATTTAGGTTGAACTGCCTTCACTTTACATCCCACTACGTTCAGATAAAACTTTCCTCGTCTTGTTCATCGTATCCCGCTTCCTTAAAACCTTTACATCCCACTACGTTCAGATAAAACTTGAAGATTACCAGCGTCAAAGAGATAGAGCAATGAAGCTTTACATCCCACTACGTTCAGATAAAACCAACGCTTTGTTTTGCATTGACTCTGTCCGGTTTATACCCTTTACATCCCACTACGTTCAGATAAAACCTTTCGGACTTGTGTATCGGATACACCTAATTGAGCTTTACATCCCACTACGTTCAGATAAAACTTGAAATAGATGAAGACAATGAATTAACCGAGAAACAGCTTTACATCCCACTACGTTCAGATAAAACAAATGAAATAGATGAAGACAATGAATTAA
>NZ_RXXX01000112.1:0-681 GCF_011006755.1 Anoxybacillus sp. MB8 | reverse complement strand
TCGAGGCAGAGGTGGAAGGGCACCGTGCGATGGAGAAAAAAGGGCGCGTGTTTTTTATCGAAGCAGACGGGTTGTACGTGAAACGTCAACGAAGCCGCATCAAAGGAAAAGAAGAAAAGATCATCACGATTCACCAAGGATGGGAGAAAAACGGGAAACGCGTATCCTTAGTGAATCGACGGTATATGGTTCATCAAACGAATGAACAGATTTGGGAAGCTGTAGAGAATTTTCTGATGAAGGAATACAGCTATGATCCGTTTGAGGATTGGGTGGTCATCAATGGAGATGGAGCCCCATGGATTACAGCGTGTCGAGAATATTTCGGGGACAGGGGGTACTTTCAGCTTGATCGGTTCCATGTGGCAAGAGAGATTCGTCAATTGTTCCGAGGTCATGCGAGATATCGGGTGATTCGAAAGAAGTTAGCATCATGGGATGAAGAAGGTGTGTTACGAGAACTCACAAGCGCCATCGGTACGTTAGAACATGAGGAGAAGGAAAAGCAACTCGAGGCGCTTGTTCGTCGAATCGAGGAGATACCAGGATGTTTACGTGACTATCGCGTATGGTTGAAGGAAAAAGGGATTGACACGACAAACATGAGGGCGATGGGGAGTGCGGAAGGAACGATGCATGTGTTTGCGAAACGAAGTAAAAACGGTCGAAGTTGGAAAGATG
>NZ_RXXX01000111.1:0-712 GCF_011006755.1 Anoxybacillus sp. MB8 | reverse complement strand
ATGAGCCACGAAACGATTCGTCAGTTGATTGTCGAGGCTGAAGTCGTTGGACACCGCAAGATGGAGAAAAAAGGTCGGGTATTTTTCATTGAGGCAGACGGACTATACGTCAAACGCCAACGAAGCCGCATGAAAGGGAAAGAAGAGAAAATTGTGACGATTCACCAAGGATGGGAGAAAAACGGCAAACGAGTTTCTTTGGTGAACCGACGCTACTATGTTCATCAAACGAATGAGCCAATCTGGGAAGCCGTCGAGAGCTTCTTAGTGAAAGAATATGGGTATGATCCACTAGAAGATTGGGTCGTCATCAATGGAGATGGTGCGCCGTGGATTACGGCTTGTCGTGAATATTTCGGAGATAGAGGGTACTTTCAACTCGATCGGTTCCATGTGGCGAGAGAGATTCGTCAATTGTTCCGAGGTCATGCAAGATATCGGGTGATTCGAAAGAAATTAGCATCATGGGATGAAGAAGGCGTGTTACGAGAACTCACAAGTGCCATCGGTACGCTAGAACATGAGGAGAAGGAAAAGCAACTCGAGGCGCTTGTTCGTCGAATCGAGGAGATACCAGGATGTTTACGTGACTATCGCGTATGGTTGAAGGAAAAAGGGATTGACACGACAAACATGAGGGCGATGGGGAGTGCGGAAGGAACGATGCATGTGTTTGCGAAACGAAGTAAAAACGGTCGAAGTTGGAGGGATG
>NZ_RXXX01000110.1:0-712 GCF_011006755.1 Anoxybacillus sp. MB8 | reverse complement strand
ATGAGCCACGAAACGATTCGTCAGTTGATTGTCGAGGCTGAAGTCGTTGGACACCGCAAGATGGAGAAAAAAGGTCGGGTATTTTTCATTGAGGCAGACGGACTATACGTCAAACGCCAACGAAGCCGCATGAAAGGGAAAGAAGAGAAAATTGTGACGATTCACCAAGGATGGGAGAAAAACGGCAAACGAGTTTCTTTGGTGAACCGACGCTACTATGTTCATCAAACGAATGAGCCAATCTGGGAAGCCGTCGAGAGCTTCTTAGTGAAAGAATATGGGTATGATCCACTAGAAGATTGGGTCGTCATCAATGGAGATGGTGCGCCGTGGATTACGGCTTGTCGTGAATATTTCGGAGATAGAGGGTACTTTCAACTCGATCGGTTCCATGTGGCGAGAGAGATTCGTCAATTGTTCCGAGGTCATGCAAGATATCGGGTGATTCGAAAGAAATTAGCATCATGGGATGAAGAAGGCGTGTTACGAGAACTCACAAGTGCCATCGGTACGCTAGAACATGAGGAGAAGGAAAAGCAACTCGAGGCGTTTGTTCGACGGATCGGGGAGATGCCAGGATGTTTGCGTGACTATCGCGTATGGTTGAAGGAAAAAGGGATCGACACGACAAACATGAGGGCGATGGGGAGTGCGGAAGGAACGATGCATGTGTTTGCGAAACGAAGTAAAAACGGTCGAAGTTGGAGGGATG
>NZ_RXXX01000010.1:0-64696 GCF_011006755.1 Anoxybacillus sp. MB8 | reverse complement strand
GAGGGTACTTTCAACTCGATCGGTTCCATGTGGCGAGAGAGATTCGTCAATTGTTCCGAGGTCATGCAAGATATCGGGTGATTCGAAAGAAATTCGCATCATGGGATGAAGAGGGTGTGTTGCGAGAACTCACAAGTGCCATCGGTACGCTAGAACATGAGGAGAAGGAAAAGCAACTCGAGGCGCTTGTTCGTCGAATCGAGGAGATGCCAGGATGTTTGCGTGACTATCGCATATGGCTGAAGGAAAAAGGGATCGACACGACAAACATGAGAGCGATGGGGAGTGCGGAAGGAACGATGCATGTGTTTGCGAAACGAAGTAAAAACGGTCGAAGTTGGAAAGATGCAGGGATTGAAGCAATGTTGCGAGCGATCGCCGCGATAAAAGATACGTTACTCATTCGGACACGCCGTGGGGTGATGTATGGCGTGGAAGAACGAGAAGAAACGAAACGAGAAACGATCGTGAAAAAGGCAATGAAACGCGTCTCATCTCGAATGAAGGAAGTGATTCGGGACAACATTCCGTATTTCCGTCAGTCTTCAGGAACACCGATTTACGAGGTATTACAAGCATTGAAAGGTTTTTAAAAACACAGATATAGGCACATACCTACAGGATAAGAGAGGATAAAAGCGCTTACATGAAACAAGCCTATAAAACCATATATAACCAATAAAATCGGTCGAGAAAAAAATCTCCCACAAAGTCTTGACTCAAACTTCATAAAAAACTTTGTAGCCAATTGATGTTTTTTATATTATAATAAAAAATTGTGATAAAACAGGTTTAGACTGAACATAGGACGAATAAACTATTTATAGCTAATTGTCAAGTGACAATGCATCGGGATTTTCGACAATATTTTTTTCTTAAAAAGAAGGATTGTTTCGCGCGATGGAGAATAAAAACATACAAAACATTTCTATTTCAGAAACAAGTTTTGTCGAAATATGTTTGGAGCTGTTGAAATATGGGACAACGCATTCCTGAGGAAACGGTTGAGCACATTCGTCGCTCAGTCGATATTGTAGACATCATCCAACAGTATGTCTCACTAAAAAAGCAAGGACGCAACTACTTTGGGTTATGTCCTTTCCACGGGGAGAAAACACCTTCTTTTTCTGTTTCACCAGAAAAGCAAATTTATCATTGTTTTGGCTGTGGAGCAGGCGGAAATGTGTTTTCGTTTTTGATGGACATCGAAGGGATTACATTCATAGAGGCAGTGAAGCGATTAGCACCGCGAGCGAATGTCGATTTATCGCACGTCGTTGATGAGCATCCGACAGCGGAACGGAAAGAAACAGCGACGATGATTGCTGCGCATGAGTTATTAAAAAAGTTTTATCATCATTTGCTTATGCATACAAATGAAGGAGAAGAAGCATTAAATTATTTGCTTCAACGAGGCTTTACGCGCGAGCTCATTGAGCAGTTTGAAATTGGCTATGCTTTGCCGTCTTGGAATGCAGCTGTCACATTTTTAGCAAACAAAGGCTTCTCACTTCCGCTTATGGAACAGGCCGGACTCATTGTGAAAAAATCGGGAGAGGACTCATATTTTGATCGTTTCCGTCATCGCATTATGTTTCCCATCCATAACCATCAAGGAGAAACAGTTGCTTTTTCGGGGAGAGCGCTCGGAAACGAAGAGCCGAAGTATATGAATAGCCCCGAGACGCCAATTTTTAATAAACGCCATATTTTATATCACTTTCATGAAGCGCGTTTGCCGATGCGCCAAAAACAGCAAGTGATACTGTTTGAAGGATTTGCAGATGTGATTGCTGCTGTGCAAGCTGGCATTTCCCATGCTGTAGCAACGATGGGAACAGCTTTATCGGAAGAACAGGCGCGCATGCTTCGTCGCAATGCTTCATCGGTCATTGTTTGTTATGATGGCGATCGAGCGGGAATAGACGCTGCTTTGAGAGCATCGGAAACGCTCGTTGAAGCTGGCTGTTATGTAAAAGTCGCGATGATTCCAGATGGGCTCGACCCTGACGAGTATGTACGCCGATATGGCGCGGATCGTTTTCGCCATCATGTGCTTGATGCCAGTTTGTCGCTGACAGCGTTTAAGCTTGAATATTTAAAGCGCGGCCGCCATTTACAAAACGAAAGTGAGCGTCTTCGTTACATTGAAGAAGCAGTGAAAGAAATTAGCCGGTTATCTAATGCAATTGAAGCGGATTATTATTTACGACAACTAGCTAATGAGTTTTCCATTTCTATGGATGCGCTACGCGAACAAATGATGATTTATGGAAAAAAGCAAGTAGAACAAAAGCAAGAACGTCGTGAAACGGTTGTTGTGCCTGTGAAGGCGAAACTGTTACCGGCTTTTCAAAAAGCAGAGCGGATGTTAATTGCTCATATGTTGCGCGATAAAGCAATCGCATTCGCTGTTCAAGAAGCGATTGAAGGTGCATTTAACGTCGAAGAACATCGCGCTATTGCCGCCTATTTATATGCGTTTTACGAAGAAGGACACGAACCCGATGTAAGCTCGTTACTTGAACGCATTCATGATCCGCAATTAAAGCGCATCGTTACAGAACTGTCTATGATACCGATCAACGAAGACATCTCGTCAGCCGAGTTACGAGATTACATTCAATGCGTGCTCAATTACCCAAAAGAGCAGTTGCTCAAGCAAAAAGAAGCGCAGTTGCGCGATGCCGAACGGCAAAAAGATTATGAGCGCGCGAAACGCATTGCAAGCGAAATCATTGCGTTGCGAAAGTCTTTGCATTTTGGAAGGAGGGGAATAAATGGCTGAAAAGTCAACACATTCCGATTTAACGTTAGAACAAGCAAAAGAACAATTAGTCGAGCTAGGTAAAAAACGCGGCGTTCTTACCTATGAAGAAATCGCTGAGCGATTATCTGCATTTGATCTTGATTCCGATCAAATGGATGAATATTATGAGTATTTAAATGAACAAGGGATCGAAGTCGTCGCCGAGTCTGATTTAGATGAGGCAGATTTAGACGACCCAGACTTCGATGATTTAAAAGACGAAGAGTTCGATTTAAATGATTTAAGCGTCCCTCCAGGGGTAAAGATTAACGACCCTGTTCGCATGTATTTAAAAGAAATTGGTCGCGTACCGCTATTATCAGCAGAAGAAGAAATTGAGCTAGCGAAACGCATTGAACAAGGAGACGAAGAAGCGAAACGTCGTCTAGCTGAGGCAAACCTTCGCCTCGTCGTTAGCATTGCGAAACGTTACGTTGGTCGCGGCATGCTTTTCCTTGACTTAATTCAAGAAGGAAATATGGGTTTAATTAAAGCGGTCGAAAAATTCGATTACCGCAAAGGATATAAATTTAGCACATATGCAACATGGTGGATTCGCCAAGCGATTACTCGTGCCATTGCTGACCAAGCGCGTACGATCCGTATTCCTGTTCATATGGTTGAAACGATTAACAAGCTTATTCGCGTTCAACGTCAACTTTTACAAGACCTCGGCCGCGAGCCATCTCCTGAAGAAATTGCGGAAGAGATGGACTTAACACCGGAAAAAGTACGCGAAATTTTAAAAATTGCCCAAGAGCCTGTATCGCTTGAAACGCCAATTGGCGAAGAAGACGACTCTCATTTAGGCGACTTTATTGAAGACCAAGATGCGACATCTCCAGCTGAACACGCAGCGTATGAGCTGTTAAAAGAACAACTCGAAGATGTGTTAGATACGTTAACAGACCGAGAAGAAAATGTGCTTCGTCTTCGTTTTGGTCTTGATGATGGACGTACGCGAACGCTTGAAGAAGTGGGCAAAGTGTTTGGTGTTACGCGCGAACGCATTCGCCAAATTGAAGCAAAAGCGTTGCGAAAACTACGCCACCCAAGCCGTAGCAAACGTTTAAAAGACTTTTTAGAATAACCGTTTACAAGAAATAGTTTACTTCTTACAATGGAAGTAAGCTATTTCTTTATTTAGGAAGGAATGCGTATTCAATGGAACAAAAACGAAAAGAAATCATTATTAATGAAATTAAATATTGGAAACAAACGCGATTGCTGCCGGAACAATATTGCGATTTTTTGCTTGCGTTGTACACGGAAGGAAATCGCGACGATGTTGAGACACAAACGAAGCAAGTTCCAGCGTGGGCGATTCGTGCAACCGCAGTGATGATCGGTATATGTTTACTTTTCGCCCTTCTTGTCATTTATTTTACTGAATTGTCGTTCGTTTTGCAAACGCTCATTTTGTCACTTTTTGTCATAATTTGTTTTGTTTCTGTTCGTTTTTTTGCAAAACATAAAATCGTTGTTCATATGGCTCTTATCGGTGGCGCTTTATCACTTCTTCTGCTTTCTATTCGCGCGTGCGATGTTTATTTTTCTGGAAGTATGGGGGCATTAGCGATTGCTGTGATGGGCAACTGTTTCGTCTGGTTGTTCATCGGTTGGCGTTTTTCACTTATGTATTTTGTCATTTCGGGCGTGGTCGGCATCGTTCTTCTTTTTTCTTCATTTTTCATTTAAAAAAATTTACATACAGGGCTTTTCCTTTATGGGAATTTAAAGTACAATAAAATTGTTTGTAACGTTTTCATTTTGAAAAACATGCTTTATTACATAAGGGAGGGTAAAGTATGAATCGCAATCCGTTAATCCCATTTGCACTCATTATGGTAATGGGAATTGGTCTCATTTTCTTTCTGTCTGTGAAAGGCCTTGGGGATATGAAAGAAGTTGCGAAAGAGAAAGAAGGCGGCGCGAAGACAGAAGAAACAGCAGCTGCAGGTCCAGAAGACATTTACAAAAAAAGCTGTGTTGCATGTCACGGTGCGAACTATGAAGGTGGCGTTGGTCCGGCATTAAAAGGTATCGGTGATCGTCTATCTGTTGACCAAATTAAAGACGTGCTAGTAAACGGTCGCGGAAGCATGCCGGGTGGCTTGGTGCCTGCAGATCAAGCAGAAGAAATGGCAAAATGGCTTGCTGAATTAAAATAAGCGGAGAAGAAAGATCCCTTTACTTCGGTGAAGGGATTTTTCGTTTCTTATAAAACATGATAAACTGAAGAAAAAAGTGTGGTGATTGATCGTGAACGAATTACAGTTATCTAAGCGATTGCAAACAGTTGTTTCATTTATTCCAAAAGGAAGCGTACTAGCGGACATCGGTTCAGATCATGCGTATTTGCCGTGTTATGCGTATTTGCACGGATACATAACAAAAGCAGTTGCAGGAGAAGTGGCGGACGGACCGTTTCGTTCTGCCAAACAACAAGTCGAAAAGTGTGGGCTTTCTCACGTCATTTCCGTTCGAAAAGGGGATGGGCTACAAGTTGTGGCGCCGAATGAAGTCGATTGTGTAACGATCGCAGGGATGGGAGGAACGCTCATCTCAAACATTTTAGAAGCAGGAAAGGAAAAATTGACATCCGTTCAACGTTTAATTTTACAGCCAAATGTCGGTGCACATATTGTGCGAAAATGGTTGCTAGAAAATGAGTGGGAATTAATTGATGAACGCATTTTAGAGGAAGATGGGCAAATGTATGAAGTGCTCGTTGCAGAGCGTGGCGACCCTTATCGTCCGTACACGCAGCTTCATGTTGAACTGTTGCTCGGTCCGTTTTTACTAAAAGAACGAAACGAAGTATTTGAAAAAAAATGGGCGATGGAAATGAAGCATTGGCAAAACGTTATCGAGCAATTGAAATATGCGAAAACGGAAGATGCAGTCAAAAAGAGACAACAATTTGTTGACACATTACAAATGGTAGAGGAGGTTTTGAAGCGATGAAGACACCAAACGGATATGAAGTCATTCAACTATTTGAACAGTTTGCCCCAAAACATTTGGCGATGGAAGACGATAAAATCGGGTTACAAATCGGCACGCTAAATAAACCGATTCGCCGTATCATGATTACGTTAGATGTATTAGAACATGTTGTCGATGAAGCGATCGAACAAAACATTGATTTAATCATTGCGCACCATCCGCCCATTTTTCGTCCACTTAAACATATTGTTACCGATCAGCCGTACGGTCGTATGATTGAAAAATGTATAAAACATAATATTGCGATTTATGCGGCGCATACAAATTTAGATATTGCAAAAGGAGGGGTAAATGATTGGCTCGCTGAAGCGCTTCAGTTGCAAAACGTTGACGTCCTTGTTCCGACGTATGAAGAACCGCTGAAAAAGCTTGTTGTATATGTGCCGCGTACACATGCGGATGCAGTAAGAAAAGCGATTGGTAATGCGGGGGCTGGACATATCGGAAATTATAGCCATTGTACATTTAATAGCGAAGGAATCGGAACGTTTCGACCAGAAGAAGGAGCTAATCCGTTTATCGGTCAACAAGGAACGTTAGAAACAGTGGAAGAAGTGCGCATAGAAACGGTTGTTCCTGCGCGTCTGCAAAGAAAAGTTGTTCAAGCGATGTTACAAGCACATCCGTACGAAGAAGTGGCATATGATATATATCCGCTTGAAAATAAAGGAACGACATATGGGCTTGGACGAATTGGGACGTTAAGCGAAGAAATGACATTGCAACAATTTGCTGAACATGTCAAACTTGCATTGCGTGTACCGGCTGTTCGTGTCGTTGGCGAATTGACGAGTCGTGTACGAAAAGTTGCAGTTATCGGTGGAGATGGAAATAAATATATTCATCAAGCAAAAATGAGCGGTGCGGATGTGTACGTCACTGGCGACTTATATTATCATGTCGCCCATGATGCGTTAATGTTAGGTTTGAATGTCGTTGATCCGGGACATCATGTCGAAAAAGTGATGAAAGAAGGGGTGGCGAACGTATTAAAAACGATGTTTACGCAACAAAAATTTGATGTCGATATATACGTATCACAAGCTCATACGGAACCGTTTACGTTTATATAGAAAAGAGGCTTATTCGCCTCTTTTTTTTACTTTTGGTAAAATTTTTGTAAGCGGAACTTTTCGTTCTCTTTTCCATGTTTCAGGATTGTTCGGGTCAAACTGTTCCAAAAAGTCAATGACTTCTTTTGTAATCGGTGTCGGTGTAGATGCGCCGGCAGTAACTGCTACTTTTTTGGCGTCTTTAATCCATTCGATGTCGATTTCAGTCACATCCGCTACACGATATGCCTTCGTTCCAGCAATTTCTTCAGATACTTGAGCAAGTCGGTTTGAATTATTGCTTCTCGGATCACCGACAACGATCGTGACATCTGCTTCTTTTGCTTGTTCAGCGACTGCTTCTTGCCGCACTTGTGTCGCTAAACAAATCTCACGATGCATTTCAACATGTGGATATTTTTCTTTTACTTTTTCCATAATATGTGCAACGTCCCATTGGCTCATTGTCGTTTGGTTCGTCACAATAATATGTTTTGCTTGAATATTTAGTTGTTCTACATCTTCAGGTTTTTCAATTAAATGAACGGCGTGTGGCGCAACGCCGACAGCCCCTTCTGGTTCAGGGTGCCCTTTTTTTCCGATGTAAATGACTTCGTATCCGTTCGCTACTTTTTCGCGAATAAGCTCGTGTGTTTTTGTCACATCTGGGCATGTAGCGTCAATAGTGACAAGCCCTTTTTCTCTTGCTCGCTGTTTTACTTCAGGTGAAACGCCGTGAGCAGTAAAAATGACTGTGCCGCGATCGATGTTTTCTAAAATTTCAAGTCGATTCGGACCGTCAAGTGTAATAATTCCTTCTTCTGCAAACGCATCTGTCACATGTTTATTATGAACGATCATGCCTAAAATGTAGATCGGTCTTGGCAGCGTCGGATCGAGAGCGGCGTTGCGGGCGATGACCATCGCATCAACGACTCCGTAACAATATCCGCGTGGCGTAATTTTAATGACTTCCATATGGATCGCTCCTTCTTGGCGTGTTTGTCGTATTCATTATATAAAAGAAGGAGCGAACATACAAAAGTTAAATATATAGTTTTGGCACAGATTTCCCTTTTTCATTCGTTTTTTCTTGTTTTCGTTCGCGTTTTTGTTTTTTTAGGGGTTGTTGCTCTGTCGTTGCCGCGCTCGTTGCGCGTGCTGTTTCGTTTGTTTCGCTTGCTGTTTTAGTTGTTTCGTTTGTTGTGTCTGATTGTTTAAATTCGCGAAAAAGGCGCATCATCGACGGAACGCTTTTAATGAGTGGACCGTATTGTTGCACCATTGGTGTAATCGTTTGGACCATGTTTAACATTTTTTGTACATTCGTTAACATTGAATCGATACTTGGCAATGCACCGCCAGCACCAAACGTTTGAGCAGGAAATTGGCTGCCAAACAATCGGGAAAACATGCCCCCTTGTGCTTGGCGCATCATCGGTTGCTGCCACATAGGCGGCATAGGCGAACGGGAAGGTGGAAACATAAATGGATGTCGCAATGAAGTTCCTCCTTTCTGTATAAAGTGAAGGTTTGCGCTTTTCTTATCTATACTACGATATGCAGAAAAGCTCATATAGTTGAATGAACCGTTTATGTTCGTATATAATATGTAACTGGTCTATTTTTTTACTGAAGAAGAAAGGGGATGAGAAACTATGTTTGAACGTTTTTCGTTTCATCCGTTTATTATAGAGGCGCTTCATCATTTAAAGTTTCATAAACCAACACCGATTCAAGAGCGTGTCATTCCCGCTGTCTTGCGTGGAGAGAGCGTGATCGGACAATCACAAACGGGAACAGGAAAGACGCATGCATATTTATTGCCAATCATCGAGCGCATTGATCCACACGTTGAGGAAGTACAGGCGGTTATTACAGCGCCGACGCGTGAGTTAGCTACACAAATTTATCATGAAGTGTTAAAAATAACGAAATTTTGTCCAAATGATCATCGCATTACAGCGCGTTGTTTTGTCGGTGGAACGGATAAATTACGATCGATTGAAAAGTTGAAAACACAACCTCATATCGTCATTGGCACGCCGGGGCGCGTGTATGATCTCGTTCGCGAACAAGCGCTATTTGTTCATACGGCTCGGATGCTTGTTATTGATGAGGCAGATGTCATGCTTGATATGGGATTTATTACAGATGTCGACCAAGTGGCGGGACGAATGCCAGAAGATTTACAAATGCTCGTCTTTTCAGCGACGATTCCAGAAAAGTTAAAGCCGTTTTTGAAAAAATATATGGAGCACCCAACACATATTCATATTGCTCCGAAACAAGTGGCGGCACCAGCCATTGAACATATTTTAATCCCGCTTCGCCATCGTGATCGTTTGCAGCTTTTACACGATATATTAGTTAGTTACAACCCATATTTAGCGATTGTTTTTGTAAACACGCGTAAAACGGCCGATGAAGTAGCGAACGGTTTAATTGAAAAAGGATTAAAAGTAGGCGTGTTACATGGAGATTTAACTCCACGCGAGCGGAAAAAGATGATGAAAGCGATTCGTGATTTACAATTTCAATACATTGTCGCAACAGATTTGGCGGCGCGTGGAATTGATATTGAAGGCGTCAGCCACGTCATCAACTATGAACTGCCAACGGATTTAGATTTTTACGTACATCGTACGGGCCGAACGGGCCGTGCAGGTTATGCTGGTACGGCAACAACGATTTACGAACCATCTGATCAACATGCGCTAGTGAAGTTAGAGAAAAAGGGAATTCATTTCCTTCATCGCGATTTCCGTCATGGCGAATGGATTGAGCTCGATGCATGGAACGGGCGGAAAAAAGAGAAAAAAGATGAAGTTGAGCAACTTGTTGAAAAAATAGCGAAAAAACAAAAGAAAGTCAAACCGGGATATAAGAAAAAATTGCGAGAACAGTTGAAAAAACAAAGAGCGAAAAAGAAATAAGGGAGAGAAAGACGTGTTAAAAATCGGTTCACACGTATCGATGAGCGGAAAAGAAATGTTGTTAGCCGCAAGTAAAGAAGCAGTATCATATGGAGCAAATACGTTTATGATTTATACCGGTGCGCCACAAAATACGAGACGTAAACCAATCGAAGAACTAAACATTGATCAAGGGCTTGCCCATATGAAACAACATGGGATTGAAGAAATTGTTGTGCACGCCCCTTACATTATTAATATCGGCAATACAATCAATGCAGACACGTTTTCGCTTGGCGTTTCTTTTTTACGTTCGGAAATCGAACGAACAGAAGCGATTGGTGCGAAGCAGCTCGTCCTCCATCCTGGTGCGCACGTCGGTGCAGGCGCGGAAGCAGGCATTGCAAAAATTATTGAAGGGTTAAACGAAGTGATAACAAATGACCAGCAAGTGCAAATTGCTTTAGAAACGATGGCAGGAAAAGGGTCTGAATGTGGCAGCCGCTTTGAAGAGTTAGCAAAAATCATCGACGGTGTCACGCATAACGATAAGCTTTCTGTTTGTTTTGATACATGTCATACACACGATGCGGGATACGATATTGTGAACGATTTTGATGGCGTATTAGAACAATTTGATCGCATTATCGGGCTTGATCGTCTAAAAGTATTGCATATTAATGATAGTAAAAATCCGTGTGGAAGTCGGAAAGACCGTCATGAAAATATCGGTTTTGGTTATATCGGTTTTGATGCGCTAAATTATATTGTTCATCATCCACAGCTTATGCACGTGCCAAAAATTTTAGAAACGCCATATGTTGGGGAGAAAAAAGATGCGAAACCGCCATATCAATTTGAAATCGCGATGTTGCGTGCGCAACAGTTTGACCGAAACGTTCGAGAAAAAATTATCGAGTAGAAGGCTGTCTGTAGGCAGCCTCCTTACTGTATAAATTGTCGAATGAAGTCATTAGCTTGTTTAGCAAGTTGCGGTGATGTGCGCTGGGCGAGTTCGCGAATCCAATTTTTCCTCGCTTGTTCATTAAACATATCGATCGTTTTTTCGCGCATCATTTGAATGATCGTTTCTGCGTCTTTTTGGGAAAGCGAAACGTTATATTCCTTGGCATACATCATTAATTCATTTGTGGTGATGGATTTCATTTTATGCTGGACGATTTTATGATACACATTCACGTAACATCCCTCCTTATTTACCATATGAGAGGAAAGAAGGAAGGGTGCAATGGTATAATGAAATAGATGAAGGGGGAGATTTGTTTGAAAAGACAACATAAAAAAGAGACAATTGGCCATTTAATGTATCGTGTTGTAATGATGACGATCGGTGCGACGCTTGCTGCGTTATCGATCGAATTGTTTTTAGTGCCTAATGAAATTATTGATGGTGGGGTCATCGGTATATCGCTTATTCTTGATCGCATTCTTCCAAACTACGCATGGTTGAACTTTGCCACGCTTGTCATTTTACTCAATGCGCCGTTTATGTATTTCGGTTATAAACAAATCGGAAAAACGTTTATGCTCTCTTCCCTCTATTCAATCGTTGTGTTAGCTGTGATGGAGCGGTTGTTTCATCATGTATCCCCTTTTACAACAGATTCCATTTTAGCAACGGTGTTTGGCGGAGCCATTCTTGGCGCAGGTGTAGGGCTCGTTATTCGCCACGGTGGTTCATTAGATGGCACAGAAATTTTAGGTATTTTAATGACGAAAAAGTTGCCGTTTTCTGTTGGAGAATTTGTCATGTTTACAAACGTTTTTATTTTTACTTGGGCTGCGTTTGTATTCGGACCGAAGCAAGCGATGTACTCCGTTTTAACTTATTATATCGCTTTTAAAACGATTGATACGGTCATTCAAGGATTAGATGAAACAAAAGCGGTGTTCATCGTATCAGATCGTTATGAAGAAGTGTCAGATGCTATTTTAAATCGACTTGGCCGTGGAACGACGAAGTTGATGGGAAAAGGCGGATATACGGACGAACAAAAAGAAGTGATTTATGCTGTTGTTACTCGTCTGGAAGTGACGAAGCTGAAATCAATTGTATATGAAATTGACCCAAATGCCTTTATTACGATTATGAATACACAAGAAGTGCGTGGAGCGAAATTTAAGTCTGCTATTCATTAATGAAAACAAATGCGTTATACTATGAATCGGAATCATTTTGAATTAAGGTGGTCAAACGATGGACGATATTTTACGGATAGAAGACGTATCGTTTCGATATGATGATGAAGATGTACTGCAACATATTCATTTTCGCGTTCCGAAAGGCGCTTTCGTTGGTTTAGTTGGTCCGAACGGGTCAGGGAAATCAACGTTGTTAAAATGCATTTTGCGGTTGTTAAAACCGCAAACAGGGCGCATTTTTTTATTCGGCACGCCGATTGAGCAGTTTAAAGATTGGCATAAAATTGGCTTTGTCTCCCAAAAGGCAAACAGTTTTAATACCGGGTTTCCTGCGACAGTATATGAAGTCGTAGCGAGCGGTTTAGCTGGAAAGCTCGGTTTATTTCGCCGATTAAAGAAAAGCGACGAAAAAGCAGTATATGAAGCGATTGATGCGGTCGGCATGAGCCCTTTTATTCATCGAAACATTGGCGAACTTTCAGGAGGTCAACAACAACGCGTATTTATTGCACGTGCGATCGTGTCGCAACCTGAATTTTTAATTTTAGATGAGCCAACTGTCGGGGTCGATGTGCATCATGTACAAAGCTTTTACGACATGCTTGAACGATTGAATAAACAACATCATATGACGTTGCTTCTTGTGACGCACGATATCGGAACAATTACGGAAAAAGTCACGCATGTCGCTTGTTTAAACAAACATTTGCATTTTCATGGAAGCGTGCAACAGTTTGCGCAGCTGAAAACAGAAGATTTAGCATCATTTTACGGGCATCATCTTCACCTACTTGCCCATGACCATGCATAGAAAGGGGGGAGATTATGCTAGAGGCGTTATTTCAATATGAATTTTTACAAAATGCGTTTATTGTTGGCATATTCATTGGGCTCATCGCTCCTCTTTTAGGTGTGTTTATTGTCGTACGGAGATTATCGCTTATTGCGGATGCGTTGAGTCATGTCACGCTTGCAGGAATTGCGGCCAGTTTACTTGTACAAAAAACGTTTGTCATGGGAGCGACATTCAACCCGATTTATTTGGGCATGGCGTTTTCGGTTGCTGGTTCGTTATTTATTGAAAAGTTGCGTACCGTATATAAGCATTATCAAGAATTAGCTATTCCGATCATTTTATCAGGAGGCATCGGCTTAAGCGTCATTTTTATTTCACTTGCGGATGGCTTCAATACCGATTTGTTTTCATATTTGTTCGGAAGCGTTAGCGCGGTAAGCCGAACGGATGTATGGACAATTAGCATCATTTTTTTCATCGTGTTTGCTGTTATTTTTCTGCTCTATAAAGAGTGGTTTATTTTATCATTTGACGAAGAATATGCACAAGCATCGGGAGTAAAGGTAAGGGTGCTTCATTTTGTTTTCATCGTGCTCGTTGCTCTCGTCATTGCCGCATCGATGCGAATTGTCGGCATTTTGCTCGTCTCATCACTCATGACGCTTCCTGTTGCCGCGAGCATTCGAATCGCAAAAGGATTTAAACAAGCGTTATGGTTGTCCGTTCTATTTGGTGAGCTTGCTGTCATTGTTGGCTTATTTCTTTCTTATTATTTAAATTTAGCTCCCGGCGGGACGATTGTGTTGTTAGCTGTCTGTATATTAATTGGTGCGATCGTGTGGAGAAAATGGAAGAGAGGATGACGAAGCGTGAACGTTTCTGAAGCGCTACGGTTAATGAAAGAAAAGGGGTTTAAGTATACAGGAAAGCGCGAAGAAATGCTTGAGCTGTTTGCAAAAACAGATAAATATTTAACGGCAAAAGATGTGCTTGATGTCATGAAAGATCGGTATCCGGGACTTAGTTTCGATACAGTTTATCGCAACTTAGCGTTATTTGTTGAGCTCGGCATTTTAGAAATGACTGAGCTGTCTGGAGAGAAGCGCTTTCGGTTTACATGTAATGTGCATCATCACCATCACCATTTTATTTGCATGTCGTGCGGAAAAACGAAAGAACTTGTAACGTGTCCGATGAATGAATTAGTGGAAGATTTGCACGGATATACGATTTCAGGGCATAAGTTTGAAGTGTACGGAACATGCCCGATGTGCCAACAACAAGCTGACGTGTAATGTCAGCTTGTTGTTGTGAGTAATTGTTCTACTTGTTTTTTCGCTTCATACCAATTGTACACGCGAATAACGCCTTTTGGGAGCGGACCGCGATTGTAAGGAGTATCAAATAAAATGACAGGAATAAGGCATTGTTCAGCAATATCGCAAGCATTATCGTATTTATCTTCGAAAAACATGTCGATTTTATATTTCTTTACTGCTTCAATTTTATCGTGTGAACCGATCAGTTCGATATGATGGTAATGAACACCTTGTTGTTGAAACCATTTTTCTGTTATTTCATATAAGTGACGGCCTCGAGCGCTAATATAATATAGCTCATATTCATCTTTCCAACTATTAATGACCTCTAATGCTCCGTTCGCAAGCGGTGCTTCGCTGTAAATGATCGGTTCGTATTGTTCCATCCATTCATTTAATTTTTCTTCCGTTGTATCCAAAAAAGGAACTAAATCGTAATCGGTAATATCATCAAGCGTTAAGTTTTTTTGAAACGACTTGTTTAAATATGGAATAAACGTACTTGGACATGTTACTGTTCCATCAATATCGATACCAAATCGCCGTTTGATCATGTTTGTTCATCCTTCCTATGATGTGCTTTTCTTGCCCATTATATCATTGACATAAAGTAACATCTATAATGACGTATCGCTTATTGCATAATAATAGTGCTCCTCATTTTACGAAAGCGAGGGAATGGTCATGGACAATGAACATCAGCGTCGATCATATGACAACGAACGAATAGATACTGTTGTGAATCGAGTGGATACTGTTCCAAATGTTGAACGAGATTTTATGGAAGAAACAGCAGGTGAAATTGCTGAGCCGATTCGATTTTCTGAAAAAGAAGTCGATCGTGAACAAAACGGTCGTGGCATTGGCTGGCTTGCACTTGCGTTATCGGTTGTTTCTCTTTTCTTAATGCCAGTCATTATGGGGGCAGCCGGTATTATTTTCGGATTCATTGCCCGACGTCGAGGAGCAGAAACGTTAGGGGCTTGGGCGATTGGAATTGGGGCTGTTTCCATTATTTTAAGCTTTTTCGTCCGATTTTGGTAAATAAGAGGGGAATATTCCCCTCTTATTTTTGCTTTCCTTTCAATGCATATTCTTCCGCTAA
This sequence comes from Anoxybacillus sp. MB8, assembly GCF_011006755.1. Classification (NCBI taxonomy): domain Bacteria; kingdom Bacillati; phylum Bacillota; class Bacilli; order Caryophanales; family Anoxybacillaceae; genus Anoxybacillus; species Anoxybacillus sp. MB8. Next base: position 49,528 of record NZ_RXXX01000010.1, on the reverse strand, counting down.
TTTGTCAATTTCTTTTTTCAATTCTTCAACCATTGTTTCTTCAGGCACTTTCCGGACAATCTTTCCGTGGCGGAACAATAATCCTTCGCCGCGTGCCCCTGCAATGCCGATGTCAGCTTCGCGCGCCTCTCCTGGCCCGTTGACCGCACAACCGAGGACCGCTACTTTAATTGGCGCTTTAATTTGGGCGATATATTCTTCAATTTCATTTGCAATACGAATTAAGTCAATTTCAATTCTTCCGCATGTCGGACAAGAAATTAATGTCGCAGCGTTTGCCGCAAGACCGAATGTTTTCAACAATTCACGCGCTACTTTTACTTCTTCGACAGGGTCAGCGCTAAGGGATACACGTACCGTATTGCCAATTCCTTTACTTAAAATGGCACCAAGCCCCGCAGCACTTTTTACTGTTCCGGCAAATAGCGTACCCGATTCCGTAATGCCAAGATGGAGCGGATAGTCGAATGTGCGCGCAGCTTTTTCATATGCTTCAATCGCTAAACGAACATCGGAAGCTTTCAGCGAAACGATAATGTCATAAAAATCAAGGTCTTCTAAAATGCGAATATGATGTAATGCGCTTTCGACCATACCATCCGCAGTTGGATAGCCGTATTTTTCTAAAATGCGTTTTTCAAGTGAACCAGCGTTTACCCCGATGCGAATCGGAACTCCACGTTCTTTTGCTGCTTTCACAACCGCTTCTACTTTTTCCCGCTTTCCGATGTTTCCGGGGTTAATCCGAATTTTATCTGCTCCGTTTTCAATCGCTTTTAAAGCAAGGCGGTAGTCGAAATGAATATCGACAACGAGCGGAATATTGATGCGTTTTTTTATTTCAGCAATCGCATCAGCTGCTCTTTCGTCTGGGCAAGCGACGCGAACGATTTGGCATCCAGCTTCTTCGAGTCGATGTATTTGAGCAACGGTTTCTTCTACATCATGCGTTTTTGTCGTCGTCATACTTTGAATGACGACTTCGTTATTCCCCCCAATTGTAATGTTCCCAACGCGAACGGGGCGGGTTTTTGAACGATGAATGATTTCGCTCACGAGTCAATCGCTCCTTTAACGTATTAATCGAATCATTTTTTATTGTAGCAATGTTTCTTGTTTGTTGACAACGTTTTTGCTATTTCTGCTTATAGTACGGAATGCGGTACGTTTTTCCGATTTGAAGCGAATGGGCGTTAACATGTGGATTCAACGTTTGAAAATCAGCAATGAGCTGATCGATGGATACGGGTAATTTCCCATTCATCTCACGCTCGACGATCGAAAGGAGCGTATCGCCTCGTTGGATCATGACTTCACGATATGGAAGCTCCTTTGTTGGTTTGAATGTTTTTTCTGCACGAATTGTATGAATTGTCCCTTCTGTTATATCATGATAAGCAATCGCACATATCGCAATGCATACAAGAAAGATGAAAACTTTTTTCATGGCATTCCCCCGCTTCATTCTTCTGTTTTATCCATATGGCTTGTCCAAACGATATATGCGTAAAAATTACATTCTCTTTACATTGCTTTACATGTTCTTCACATCACGTTGACATGTTTTTGGTATTCTTTGTCTGTATTTGTCGAAGGGGGGATATATGTTGAGACAGCGATTAAAACATATAAAAAAGCTTGTCCGAGTGCCTGTATTTCAACCATCACCGAAAATAAAGCAATGGTTATTAAAAATTAGTTTACAAAACCGTTTATTTATTTTATTTTTGGGTGTGTTAATTATTTCGTTAAGTGCCGTTGGGATGATTGCTTATCATCAAGCGAAACAAACGACGGTAAAAGCGATCGAAAATCGCCTTGAGCGAGAGGCGACGATGATGTTTGAAGTGTCACGTAATCTTATGTACATTCATGCTGGAAATGAGCAACTGCTTGAAAAAAGTTTACGGTCTGCAGTAAAGCAACAAAAGGCGGAACTGATGCAAGATGGATTAAGCGTAGACATTTTTTTAATTGGAGATAGACAAGTAAAAACGTTTGAGCGAAATGAACAGCTCAATGTACCAACATCCGTCCAACAAACAATTACGAAACAAAAAAATGGTGTGTCGCATTTGGAATGGAACGGGCGTACATATACATTTGCCTATAAAACTATTCAAGAATTGAAAGGAACATATGTCGTTGCTGTGCCGGATGAACAGTTTATGAAGCCGATCCAACAGCTTGCATATTTAACCGTCGTAGCGATTATGATAAGCGTCATTATTTCAACGATCATGATTAAATGGTTAGTAAGTGGATTAACGAAGCCGATTGCCCAACTTCGTCATGCGATGAGCCGATTGTCACGTGGAGATTTAACGGTTGACGAACATATTTATTCGACAACGCCAGAAATTGATTCGCTTGCGCGTAGCTTCCAACGGATGTTGACGAGCATGAAAAATGTCATTCGTGAAATGGACGAAACAACAAAGCAGCTAGCTATCACAGGAGGCGACTTAGAGCATGTGTCTGAACATGCCATTGAATCAAACGATCAGCTCTTGGCAGCGATTTCTACTGTGAAACAAGGGGCAGAAGAAACGGCCAATGCTTCAGACGAAAGCATTCATCGCGTCGATGAGATGAAAAAACGGATGCAACACGTATTAGTAAGTGTGAAAAACATTTCAGCCAGTGCGACTGATATGAACGAATCTTCAAAGGGTGGGGAAAAGCGGCTGACGCATTTAATTGCTGATATTCATTCATTTGCTGAGCAATTTAAAAAAGTAAACGATACGATTCAAAGTGTAAAACATCATTCGACGTCGATTACAAAAGTTGTGGATGTCATTCGACAAATTGCCGAGCAAACGAAGTTATTGGCGCTCAACGCAACAATTGAAGCGGCGCGCGCTGGAGAAGCTGGAAAAGGATTTGCGGTCGTCGCCACAGAAGTGAGAAAGCTGGCGGAACATGCTTCAAAGGCAACGGAAGAAATTACATCGTCCATTTTTGCGATGGAAGAAGTATCAATTCATGCGACAAACCAGTTTGAAGGGATGGTCACACATTTACAACATCAACTCACGTCCGCAAATGAGGCAAAGCGTTCGTTTGACCATTTGTTAAAAGAAATTCAGCGCGTCAATCGCAACGTGGCGCAAATGGAAGGTGAATTGGAGCAGTTTCAGCAATTATTGCCGATGATTGAGACGGTGACGGTGGCATTTGCTTCTGTTGCTCAACAAACGCTAGCAAGCGCAGAAGAAATGATGTCTGTTTCGTACGATCAAACGAAGCAGATGAATGATATGCATCGTGTTGGTGAACGATTAAATGAATTATCGCAATCATTATCCGCACTGACTGCAGCATTTAAACTATAAGAAGCAGGCTAATGGTCTGCTTCTTTCATAGAAGGAAGTTCTTTGATGGAAGCGAACAAAATCGTGACAGAAACGAACCAATCTAAAGCGACAGCATAAGGCACGACAATTTGTAGAGTTTCCATTATTGTAAAAAAGATGGTTGATAATGTAATTGAATAAGCAGAGATACTCCACATATGGCGGTACGTTCCACGCTTATTTAACGTGCCGCGAAAAATAAGCCCGATGAATGCAAGAACGGTAACATAAAGAAATTTGCTTGTGCATGTGAAAAAGTATAACACGAGAAACGATAATGAAATCACAATAGGAAGCAACGATTGAAGCGTGCGGGCAAATTCATATACATCTTCGTTTGTGAAACGTTCCGCTTGCATGAAAGCATACGGATATGACTGAACGTGCCCATTAGCAACAAGTGCAAACTCTTCCTTTAAAAATGCCACCGCGTTTGTGTAACGTTCTGCATCATCTGTTGTGAGTGTACCTGTGCTATCAAATAAAATGGTCACGTTTGGATGCGTAAGTTCAATCGGTTCTTGTATGTTTGATGTCAATACTCCATCGACGACTTCAAATGGAGGAAGCTCTTCTTTTAATAGTTGATGCGTTGAGCCGATCATTTTGTTTATGCTCATTGTAAAGTAAATGGCAATCGGTAACGTTGCAATAAGCGACAAAAAAAACACGTAGCTAATCGCCTTTCCGATTGGATGAAAACGAAAGCGTGCAATATGTACAGGAGAATAAAGACTTTGTAACAACCGTTTCCACATAATCATTCACATCCTTTATGCGTCATCATTTCTCATTCTACTTCTTTTTCTATTTAGTACACAACCTTTTTGTTTCGTGTGTTGCACGTATTGACGCTTTCCGCCTTTTTTGCTAAAATTACCATCGGATATGGCGGACCCTTAGCTCAGCTGGTTAGAGCGGACGGCTCATAACCGTCTGGTCGCAGGTTCGAGTCCTGCAGGGTCCATTTACCTCGCTAAGTAAATTAGCGAGGTTTTTTTGCAAATAATTTGAAACATTCGATGTATTTTGGTACTCTTAAGGTAGGTTCACTTATGAAACTTTTCTGTTTCTTAATCCAGTTAATCGGTTTCATTTGTGAACAATTACATAATGAATGAGGAGGAATGAAACATGGCATTTGAATTACCACAATTGCCTTATGCTTACGACGCGTTAGAACCACATATTGACAAAGAAACGATGAACATTCATCACACAAAACATCATAACGCGTATGTGACAAATTTAAACGCAGCGCTCGAAGGTCATCCAGAATTGCAAAACAAAACAATTGAAGAGTTAATGGCCAATTTAGATGCGGTACCTGAAAATATTCGTACAGCTGTTCGTAACAACGGAGGTGGACATGCGAACCACTCGCTCTTTTGGACTATTCTTTCGCCAAATGGCGGCGGTGAACCAACAGGTGAACTAGCTGAAGCAATCAATCGTACGTTTGGAAGCTTCGAAAAATTTAAAGAAGAATTTTCGAAAGCGGCAGCAACACGTTTCGGTTCTGGTTGGGCTTGGCTTGTCGTCCATAATGGTCAACTTGAAGTGACAAGCACACCAAACCAAGATACACCGTTGATGGAAGGAAAAACACCAATTTTAGGATTAGACGTATGGGAGCATGCGTATTACTTAAAATATCAAAACCGTCGTCCAGATTATATTTCAGCATTTTGGAATGTTGTTAACTGGGACGAAGTGGCCAAGCGTTACGCAGCAGCGAAATAATGAAGAAGGGCTCGACAATTTGTCGAGCTCTTTTTGTATATCGTTGTAAAAGAGTAGGCAAACTACTTGTCAAGAAAGGAAGTTTGCCTATGAATAAATGGAAACGAATGGTGGCGCACGTTCGCACACATCGACAATTGTTTCTTTTGTTAGCAATTGGCGGATTATATTCCCTTAGTATCGCCTTGTCGAATACGTTTGTAAACGTATACGTTTGGAAAAAAGTGAACAGTTTTCAAGCTCTAGGTGTGTATAATTTAGCCATTGTCACATGGCAGCCGCTTGCATTTATCGTAGCCGGTCAAATCGCAAAAAAGATCGATCGTGTCATTGTGTTACGAATGGGTGTGACGTTTTTAGCATTCTTTTTTTTAGTCGTATTATTTAGCGGTGATCGAGCGATGAACCATTTATTTTTACTCGGCGGTTTGCTTGGTATTGGTTACGGCTTTTATTGGCTCGCATTTAACGTATTAACGTTTGAAATCACTGAACCAAATACGCGTGATTTATTTAATGGATTGCTTGGTGCGATGACATCTGTCGCAGGAATGATCGGTCCACCGCTTTCAGGGTGGGTTATTGCTTCAAGCGAGAAGTTCACCGGGTATATGGTCATTTTTTTAGCTTCTTTATGCTTATTTATTGCGGCTGTCATTTGTAGCTTTTTTTTTACAGCGACGGCGTTCAGCAGGACAATTTGCACTTCGTTCTGTATATGACGAGCGAAAGAAAAATAAAAATTGGCGAATGATTACAAACGCTCATTTTTTTCAAGGATTTCGTGAAGGAACGTTTGTGTTTATTGTTTCCATTTTTTTATTTATGGCGACAGGAACTGAAAAATCTCTCGGTGTATTTGGATTCGTCAATGCAGTTGTTTCGTTTATGACGTATTCTTTTGCGTCGAAGTGGATGAAGCGACAATGGCGGTTGCGTGCCATTTTATTCGGTGGTGTACTGTTGTATGCTTCCGTCTTTTTAATTATTTTTGATTTATCATATGTAAAGTTAATCATCTATGGCGCATTAATCGCCATCGGATATCCTATTTTACTCGTTCCATATTTGTCGCTTACATTTGACGTTATTGGTCAAAGCAATCATGCGAAAGAATGGCGAATTGAATATATTGTTATGCGTGAACTATTTTTAAACGGGGGACGTGCGACGTCTGTTTTATTGTTTTTATTAGCCATTACGTTGTTTGATGCAAAGGAGGCCATTCCAGCATTAATGTTAATTGTTGGAGCTGGTCATTTCATTATTTATTTTTTTGTGCGACGTATTCGACTTTCGATGTAGAAATTTGCGAGCGTTTCTTTTACAATGAGGAAGGAGCAAGTAAAGGAGGTGCTCGCGCGTTTTGAAACAAATACAACATGCTCACAAAGCGAAGAAAAAGAAAAAACGAATGCAGTTGCCATTTCGGTTAAACGTGCTATTTTTTGTTGTGTTTTTACTTTTTTCTGCGCTTATTTTACGGTTAGGTGTCATTCAAATTGTTTATGGTGAACAATATCGAAAAGAAGTCGAGCGCACAGAAAATGTCACAGTTCATACACCAGCACCGCGCGGAAAAATTTATGACCGTAACTATCAAGTCGTCGTCGATAACGAGCCGCTTCATGCGATTACGTATACACGCACACAAACAACGAAGCCATCGGAAATGATTGAAGTAGCTAAAAAGTTAGCCACATATATTGAAAAGTCGACCGAACGCGTCACAGAGCGAGATATAAAAGATTATTGGATTTTGACAAACGAAGAGAAAGCAAAAGAAAAAATTACTGAAAAAGAATGGAAGTTGTTTCGAGAAAAAAAATTAAAAGATAAAGACATTTATCAATTGCAACTCGAGCGCATTACAGAAGAAGATGTAAAAACGATTAAAGAACGTGAGCTTGAGGTTGTTGCTATTTTTCGGGAAATGAATAGAGGATACGCTTTAACCCCGCAAATGATTAAAAATGAAGGAGTAACGGACGAAGAATATGCTGTTGTTAGTGAGCATTTAGAGGAGCTACCAGGTGTAGATGTGACGACAGATTGGAACCGTCAATATGCACATGGTGATACGTTTCGTACAGTGCTTGGAAATATAACATCGTCAGAAGAAGGGTTGCCGCGCGAAAAGCTTGACTATTACTTAGCGCGCGATTATAACCGAAATGACCGAGTAGGAAAAAGTTATATTGAAGCACAATATGAAGATGTATTGCGTGGGCAAAAGGCGAAAATAAAAAATGTGACTGATAAAGCAGGAAACATTATTGAAACGATTGAAATATCGCAAGGACAACGTGGAAAAGATATCGTTTTAACGATTGATATGGAATTACAAAAACGCGTCGAGCAAATTATTGAGGAAGAATTAATGACAATGAAGCGACGCAGTGGAACAGAATTGCTTGATCGTGCTTTCGTCGTCATGATGGATCCAAATACAGGAGAAATTTTATCGTTAGCTGGGAAGCGGTATACACGCGATGAAAACGGAAAAGTTGTATTAAAAGATTATGCCCTTGGGACGATTACATCTGCTTATGCGATGGGTTCGGCGGTAAAGGGTGCGACCGTATTGACAGGGTTTCAAACCGGTGTCATTCAACCTGGCACGGTGCTGATTGACGAACCGTTATATATTAAAGGGACGCCGACGAAAAAATCGCATAGCGGTATTCGTCCAGGACCGATGAACGATTTAAAAGCGCTTGAAATGTCGTCAAACGTTTATATGTTTAAAACAGCGATTGCTATTGCCGGTTCTACGTATCGCCCACATCAAGCGCTACCGATAAAAAAAGAAGCGTTTTCCATTATGCGACGCTACTTTAATCAGTTCGGTTTAGGGGTGAAAACAGGCATCGATTTGCCTGGGGAAATTATCGGATGGCCGGGACAAAGTACGCTTCCAGGACACTTGCTCGATTTAGCCATTGGACAGTTTGACGTATATACACCGATTCAAATGGCGCAATACGTCTCAACGATTGCGAATGGTGGATATCGCATTCAACCGCATGTTGTCAAAGAAATTCGTGAACCAATTAGCGAAAAAGATCAAATAGGTAACATCATCTACTCGTTCGAGCCGAAAGTGTTAAACCGAATTGATATGAAAACAGAATATATTGAGCGTGTGCGTGAAGGCTTTTATCGCGTCATGCACGGTTCAAACGGAACGGCTCGTGCCTTTTTCGCAAATGCTCCGTATGATCCAGCAGGAAAAACAGGAACGGCACAGGCGTTTTATGATGGACCGATTAAATCAAGACGAATGACGCCAACATACAATTTAACGTTAGTTGGCTTTGCACCTTACAATAATCCAGAAGTGGCGTTTGCTGTCGTTGTGCCATGGGTATATCAAAATGCGAGAAACCATTATCCGATTAATAACTATATCGGAAGAAAAATTTTAGATGCGTATTTTGAGTTGAAAAAGCAACGTCAATCTGGTCAACCATCTCCTACTGAACCGTTGAATAATGAGGAACAAACAATGGAAAGATAAAAGAAAGCGAATTTACAAAAGCTTAACATTCGTTTAAAACGAATTTAATACCTTTCCATTATTCTATAACTCGTGGCACAAAACAAAAAACAAATTGAAAAAGTAGGGGGAAATCAAAAGATGAAGAAAAACAAATGGTTTGCACTCGCAGGTGTAACAAGCGCTGTACTAGCATTCACAACAGCATGTGGTGGTGGCGCTGAGCAAGGCGGCGAAAATGCGGAAGGTAACGCAGAAAAATTGAGCGGAAACGTAGTTGTTGATGGCTCATCAACAGTGTACCCAATCGTTGAAGCAGCCGCTGAAGCGTATGCGGGTGAACAACCAGATGTGAAAGTATCTGTTGGTTTATCTGGAACAGGTGGCGGATTTGAAAAGTTTACAAAAGGCGAAACGGATTTTTCAAACGCTTCTCGTCCGATTAAAGATGAAGAAAAACAAGCTGCTGAGCAAAACGGTATTGAATTTGAAGAGCTTCAAATTGCGTTCGATGGTCTTTCCGTTTTAGTGAATAAAGATAACGACTGGGTTGATTATTTAACAGTCGATGAGTTAAAGAAAATCTTCACATCAGGTGCAGTAAACGGCGATGACAAAGTGAAATGGTCAGACATTCGTCCAGAATGGCCAAACGAAGAAATTAAATTGTTCTCACCAGGACATGACTCTGGTACGTTTGACTACTTTGATGAAGTTATTTTAGATGGACAACCGTTAAACAAAACAGCTCAATTATCTGAGGATGACAACGTGCTTGTTCAAGGTATTGCAGGGGATAAAAATGCTCTCGGTTACTTTGGATTCGCATACTACGTTGAAAATAAAGATAAATTACGTGCTGTGCCAATTGATAACGGAAACGGTCCTGTTGAACCAACACACGAAACAATTCAAAGCGGTGAATATGCACCACTTTCTCGTCCGTTATTTACGTATGTGAACACAAAGGCGTTAAAAGAAAAAGCGCAAGTGTATGATTTCGCGAAATTCTTGTTAGAAAATGGTGCAGAGTTTGCTGAAGAAGTAGGTTATGTCGCACTTCCACAAGAAAAATATGAGGAGCAATTGAAAAAGATTGAAGGATTAAAATAACGACACGTAAAGATGAGAAGCGACTCCACGATCGCTTCTCATCTTGCCATGAATTTGGAAAGGGGTTTTCATATTATGGCGATGACAGATGGGAATCGTTCATATTCCGTCCGTGATATGATTAAAGAAAATAAGAAAAAACAAAACGGACAACAATTTGTTGAATGGTTGATGCCAAAGTTTCTATTATTGACAGCGATCATTTCCATTTTGACGACAATCGGTATTTTATTTACATTGCTATTTGAAACGTTTATTTTCTTTGAACGAGTGTCGATCGTTGAATTTTTAACGAGCAAAGAATGGCTTCCATGGGATGAAAAAACAGGTTCGTTTGGTGTCGCTCCGCTTGTGACGGGTACTCTTTTAACGACAGCGATTGCCATGGTCGTTGCGATTCCAATCGGTTTAGCTTCAGCGATTTACTTGAGTGAGTATGCGTCTGAAAAAGCAAGGAAAGTATTAAAACCGATATTAGAAGTGTTGGCGGGAATTCCAACGATTGTGTACGGATTTTTCGCATTAACGTTCGTTACACCTCTTTTACAAAAGGTCATTCCGAACTTAGGGATTTTTAACGCATTAAGCCCAGGGATTGTCATGGGTATTATGATTATTCCAATGGTTGCTTCTTTATCTGAAGATGCGATGAGTTCTGTGCCAAACTCCATTCGTGAAGGAGCGCTTGGTCTCGGTTCAACGAAGTTAGAAGTTGCTTTAAAAGTTGTCCTCCCCGCAGCGACATCAGGTATTGCAGCATCGTTTATGCTTGCGATCTCTCGTGCTGTCGGTGAGACGATGATTGTAGCGGTAGCGGGTGGTTCCTCTCCGGTCTTTACATTTGATGTCACGAAATCGATCCAAACGTTAACAGCATACATTGTTCAAGTCACAACAGGAGATGCCGGATACGGTACAACGGTTTATTACAGCATTTATGCAGTCGGTATGACGCTGTTTGTATTTACGTTAGCTATGAACTTACTCGCACAATACATTTCTCGTCGCTTTAGGGAGGAGTATTAATCATGGAGAAGTTAATTGATAAACAACGTGTCGTTCAGCATATGAACGGTCGCCTATTGAGAAATAACGTGTTAAAATTTTTATTTTTCTTAGCGACGTTGTTTGGACTTATTGTTCTCGTCGTCCTTCTATATCGGATATTCACTCAAGCAATTGGCTGGCTAAATATCGACTTTTTAAATAACTTTCCGTCTCGCCGTCCTGAAAACGCGGGGATTAAAGCGGGGTTAGTCGGTTCGTTATGGCTAATGGTGATCGTTGCCCCTGTTTCGCTCATTCTTGGAGTTGGAACAGCGATTTACTTAGAGGAATATGCGAAAAAAAATCGTTTTACAGATTTTATTCAAACGAATATTTCGAACTTAGCAGGTGTTCCATCAATCGTATTCGGCTTACTTGGTTTAACACTTTTCGTTCGTGAACTGAATTTAGGTCGTAGCGTTCTTGCTGCGGGTTTGACGATGAGTTTGCTTGTTCTTCCTGTCATCGTTGTTGCGGCACAAGAAGCAATTCGTGCCGTGCCGAATCAATTGCGCGAAGCATCATATGGTATGGGAGCAACGAAATGGCAAACGATTTATGGCATCGTTCTCCCAGCAGCGATCCCAGGTATTTTAACAGGTAGTATTTTAGCTTTATCCCGTGCGATCGGTGAAACAGCACCGCTTGTCGTTTTAGGTATCCCGACATTTTTAGCGTATTTGCCACGCGGTATTTTTGATACATTTACAGTTATGCCGATGCAAATTTATAACTGGACATCGCGTCCACAAGCTGACTTCCAAAACGTTGCAGCAGCTGGAATCGTTGTCTTGCTCGTTGTGTTAATCTTTATGAACTCGATTGCCATTTTCATTCGCAACAAGTTTCAAAAACGTTATTAATTGCGCGTTGAAAGGGGAACTTATTAATGGAATTAACAGTTGTGAAAGAACGTAAAAATAAACAAGCTGAAGAACGAAGTGAAAAAAATGTTGTGTACCGGACGAAAAACTTAAATTTATGGTACGGCGAACATCATGCGTTAAAAAATATTGATTTAGATATTTACGAAAATGAAGTAACAGCGATTATCGGTCCGTCAGGATGCGGAAAATCAACGTATATTAAAACGTTAAACCGAATGATTGAACTTGTGCCGGGCGTACGTACATCTGGAGAAATTACGTATCGTGGTCGCAACATTTTCGATAAGTCGTATCGTGTAGAAGAATTGCGTACGCAAGTTGGAATGGTATTCCAAAAGCCGAACCCGTTCCCGAAATCGATTTACGATAATGTCGCATACGGTCCGCGCATTCACGGTATTCGTGATAAGAAAATTTTAGATGAAATCGTTGAGAAAAGTTTACGTGGTGCAGCCATTTGGGATGAAGTAAAAGATCGCTTGCATACGAATGCATATGGATTATCAGGCGGTCAACAACAACGTTTATGTATCGCGCGTTGTTTAGCGATTGAGCCAGATGTTATTTTAATGGATGAACCAACATCTGCGCTTGACCCTATTTCAACATTAAAAGTAGAAGAGCTTGTGCAAGAATTAAAGAAAAACTATAGTATTATTATCGTCACACATAACATGCAACAAGCTGCTCGTATTTCTGATAAAACGGCCTTCTTCTTAAACGGTGAAGTGATTGAGTATAGCGACACAGATAAACTATTCTCGAATCCAGACGATAAACGAACAGAAGATTACATTACAGGTCGATTTGGATAAAAAAATCGTGCGGGCGTGCTCGCACGATTTTTTCAAAATAAAAGGGGGAGTCAACATGGCTGTACGTGAAAAATTTGATGACGATTTACAAACGTTGCGTGATCAACTATTACAGCTCGGAAGTCTGGCAGAAATTGCATTAACTCAATCGTTTGAAGCGTTAAAAACAAAAAATAACGATTTAGCATTACAAGTGCTTGAAAACGACACAAAAATTGATTTGCTTGATGAGGAAATTAACGATTTTGCCATTTTATTAATTGCAAAACAGCAGCCAGTTGCCATTGATTTGCGCCGCATTATTGTCGCCATTAAAATTGCCACAGATGTTGAGCGCATGGCAGACTTTGCAGTCAATATTGCAAAATCAGCTATTCGCATCGGTGAACAGCCGTTTGTCATTTCGCTAAATAAGTTAGAAAAAATGCACGACATTGCGGTAAATATGCTTTCGTTAACGTTAAAAGCATATTATGAGGAGGATGTCGTCGCGGCGAAAAAAGTAGCAGATATGGATGATGAAGTCGATCGTCTGTACGGTGAAACGATTCGGGAGTTGCTTGAGCGCACAAAAGCACATCCAGATGCGATGTCACAAATTACTCAACTCTCGTTTACAGCACGTTACATTGAGCGCATTGCAGACCATGCAACAAACATTGCGGAAAACGTATTTTACTTAGTGAAGGGAAAACATTACGACTTAAACGATTAAAGCAAAAAGGATGTCCAATGTTGGACATCCTTATTTTGTTATTTTTCGTGCAATTTGTTCATATGACATGTCGCTTGTTATGACGTATGTTCCGGGGCGTACTGCGCGCGTTAATTGATGTGCATCTAAATATGTTAAAAATGATTGAGCGTCATCAATAATATGCGCTTGTTGTAGACGCTTTGCAATGTCGCGACTTGCTTCCCCTTTAGCGATTGTTAACGTATAAATGTATGTTTGTTTTTGCGACGGTGTTGTTTTTTTCGTTTCTTTTTTTAATTTTTCTAGTGCATTCGCTAGTTCATTTCGTTCAGCAACGAGCTGTTCATATTGTTTTTCGCTTATTTTATTGTGTTGTAGTTGTTTATGATTCGTATAATAAACGATAGCGAATATCGTTGTAGCAAACAATATCCCAGCTGCAAAGGCACGCGTTGTCCTTTTCATCGTTCATTCCTCGCAATCATTATATTCACCTCATCTATCGGCATGTTGAGCTTGCGAGCAATTTGCTCTTTTGTCCAGCCTTGTTTATATAAGTGAACAATTTGCTCTTCATTTGAAAACGACTCGATTCCAATCAGCAATTCTTCTTCAAGTGCCTTTACGCGCTTTTTTACTTCGTATAATTGCTGCATCGTCGATAACGTTAACTGTTCGACTTGTTCTTCTACTTCTTTCATCCGATCTCTTTGGAAAAAAGAAATAAGCAATAGTATGATAGCAAAAGAAACGAGTCCGATAAATGTATATTCGATCATGTTTTTCACCCCACTTTATTATACATAGGAATGTAGCGATCATGCATCATTTTCGTGTGAAATCGACAATTTTCATCTATTGTCCGCAAGTAGTTGTCATGATATGATGGAAAAAAGTGTGCTTTCACTTGGGGGGGATTTGTTGTGAAAGCGGTTATTATGGCAGGGGGAAGAGGAACGCGGCTACGTCCGTTAACTTGCCATGTTCCGAAGCCGATCGTACCGATTATGAATAAACCTGTGATGGAGTATAGTATTGAATGGCTAAAAAAACATGGAATTATAAATATCGCTGTAACCGTTCAATATTTAAGCGACGAAATTATTGAATATTTCGGGGATGGGCGCCGATTTGGTGTACATCTTCATTATTTCGAAGAGATGACGCCGCTTGGAACGGCGGGAAGTGTAAAACATGCTCAGTCGTTTTTAGACGATACATTTGTCGTCATCAGCGCAGACACGTTGACGACGATTGATTTACAGCAAGCGATCAATTTCCATTTCTCCAAACAAGCATTAGTTACCGTTCTGATGCACCACGAAGCGACTCCTCTTTCATACGGTGGAATTGTAACAGATCGACACGGGAAAATTATTCATTTTGTAGAAAAACCAAAATGGAATGAAGTGTGTACCGATTTAGTGAATACAGGGATTTACATTTGTCATCCAAATATTTTTGATCATATGCCACAACATCCACCTTACGATTTTAGTCAACATCTTTTTCCATATCTCATTCAACACGAATATCCGATATACGGATGGCAAGCAGATGGATATTGGTCCGATATTGGAGTCATTGAGCAATATCATCAAACACATATCGATTTACTAAATCAACGTTTCGTTCCTTCTCACTATAAAGAAATGGCCCCGAATGTATGGGTGGGAAGAGGGGTTAAGATTGCACGGGAGGTAAAATTAGAAGGGCCAATCATCATTGGGGATGATGTTCGTATCGATGATTTTGCCACAGTTGGGCCTTACACGGTCATTGGACCACGTTCAGTCATTAGTAAACATGCATCGTTAAAACGATCGATTGTTTGGTCCGACGTATATATTGATCAACATAGTGAATTGCGCGGGGCGATCGTTGCTAATGATGTGTACATTGGCAAAAAAAATGAAATATTTGATTATGCGGTCATCGGAACAAAATGCAAACTAGAAAATAAAGTGAAAGTGCAGCATGAAGCGAAAATTTGGCCGAATAAAACAATTGCCGAAAAAACGAAAGTGAAACATTCGATCGTATGGGGGGAACAACATACGAAAACGTCGTTTAGTGAACAAGGAATGAAAGTGCGGGCATATATTGATGCCCATCCGCTGTTTATGACGAGGCTTGCTTCCGCGTACAGTAGCTTATGTGAAAAGGAAAGCCGCATATTAATTGGCTTTGACGGCCATCCATTTTCGAGGGCGATGGGCATGTTATTTGCCGAATGTTTACACATGTATGGCATCCATACAAATATATATGAAGGTGGATATTTGCCAGCTTTTCGTTATATTGTGCCCCATAAACAGTATGATGGCGGTGTATTTATTACGATGAATGAACATGATGAATTGATCGTTGACATCTATGATGAATATGGTTACCCGATCGATCGAGCGATGGAGCGAGCCATTGAACAACAAATGAAACATGAACATGCTTGTCACGTGTCAGTGACACAAATCGGTGAAGCGATGAAACAAAAGGAAAAAGACGAATTGTACGTTCGCGCCTTACGACAATGGATTCCTTTTTCGTCATCGGAACAATGGAAAGTCGTCGTTTGTAGCTCCCCTTTACTGCGGGAAATGATTGAACATACACTTCAGTCGTTTGCCATTCAAGTCGTTTGGACAGAACATCGAGATGACGAACATATTCGCAAGCAAATTAAACGGGAGCACGCTCATTTTGGGATCGCATTTGATCGTTCAGGCGAACGTTTTCGAATTTTTGACGGACAAGGAACGCCATTGACGAACGAAGAAGTCATTTCATTACACGTATTAGTATCGCTTTTGTTTCATGAAACGAAAAAAGTAGCTGTTCCTTCTTGGGCGCCATCGATGTTGCATACGTTAGCGGAACGTTTACATGGCGACATCGTGTATGTGAAAGATGCGAGGAGAGATTTTTTGTTTGCTCATCACCATGAACCGTTTCATTTTTATTTTGATGGATTGTATGCGTGTGTGCAGCTGTTTCATTTGTTAGCTATTGAACGTTGTTCTCTCCGCACGGTTATTTCGTCTATTCCAACGCTTCATTTATCATGTCGCGATGTGTATTGCCCGTGGAATGAACGTGCAGCAGTGATGCGTAAATTGTTAGAAGAATCGTATGACAAACATGTTGATTTCACAGATGGTGTAAAAGTGCACCATGAAGATGGGGCATGGACGCTTATTTTGCCAAAGGTAGATGAACCAACGTTAACGATTTATTCACAAGCAACAAACGCTCAAAAAGCAAAAGAATATACAAAATACTATATAAAGAAAATTCGGCAATATCAAAACGTGTAAAATTCATATGGAAATTGTTTAAGAAAAATGATATGATGGAAAGGTGTGATTACAATACTTTTGTTTGGAGGGAAAGAACGATGCGTGTAAATATTACGTTAGCATGCACAGAATGCGGCGAACGCAACTATATTTCAACAAAAAATAAGCGCAATAACCCAGAGCGTCTTGAATTGAAAAAATATTGCCCACGAGACAAAAAAGCAACAGTTCATCGTGAAACGAAGTAAGCAGTAGGATTTTTTTCCTGCTGCTTATTTTTTTATCAAATAGGGGGAAGGATAATGAATAAGAAACAATTACGACAACAAATGAAACAACGTCTCTTACATATGACAAAAGAAGAGCGGAAGAAAAAAGAGAACGTCATTTACGATATATTATTTCAGCAACATGGTTGGCAAAAGGCACAGATGATCGGTATCACGATTTCACGACAAATCGAAGTAGATACGATACATATTATTGAACGAGCGTGGCGAGAAGGAAAAAAGGTTGCGATTCCGAAATGCGATGTAGCAACAAAACAAATGACGTTTCGAGAAATTGATTGTTTTCAACAAATAGAACGCACTTTTTTTGATTTATATGAACCGATTGTAGAAGAAACGAGAGAAGTACAAAAACATGACATCGATTTGCTATTCGTTCCAGGTCTTGCTTTCGTTCGGCAAGGGTATCGTCTTGGCTACGGTGGAGGATATTACGATCGTTATTTAGTCGATTTTCCGAACGACACCCTTTCTATTGCGTACGATTGTCAAATTGTTTCTACGTTGCCGATTGAACAACATGATATTCCTGTTCAAAAGATGATTACGAATAAAGGAATAATCGTTTGTGAAAGCGAATTATAAAACAGCATAAGCGCTTTCATATTATACAGGAGAAAAAATTAACAAAATGTTAATAATTCATGCCTCATAAACTTTGTGAAACAGTGTACAATGTAATTGTGAAACAGATAAACAATGCACATATTGTAAAATGATATATAATGAAAGGTGGAAGGAATATGTCAAATAAAGTAAATCGTGTTGTTTTAGTTGGGACCGGTTTTGTCGGTTCAAGTTATGCGTTTGCCCTTTTAAACCAAGGGGTGACAGAAGAGCTTGTTCTTATTGATATTAATAAAGAGAAATCTGAAGGGGATGCGATGGACTTAAATCATGGTATGCCGTTCGCTCCATCGCCAACAAAAATTTGGTTTGGTAATTATGAAGACTGCAAAGATGCAGACATTGTTGTGCTAACAGCAGGGGCAAATCAAAAGCCAGGGGAAACACGATTAGATTTAGTGGAGAAAAATACGAAAATTTTCAAAAACATTATTGATCAAGTTATGGCGAGCGGATTTAATGGCATTTTTCTTGTCGCAACCAATCCAGTTGACATTTTAACATATGCAACATGGAAGTTTTCTGGCTTACCGAAAGAGCGCGTCATCGGTTCAGGAACAATTTTAGATACAGCTCGTTTCCGTTATTTGCTAGGGGAATATTTCGATGTCGATACACGTAACGTACATGCTTATATTATTGGGGAACATGGCGATACAGAATTGCCTGTTTGGAGCCATGCATTTATCGGCTGCCGCCCAATTGCTGATATGATGAAAGAAAAACCACAATATAAACAAGAAGATTTAGATAACATTTTTGTGAACGTACGCGATGCTGCGTATCAAATTATTGAACGAAAAGGTGCGACGTACTACGGCATTGCGATGGGACTTGTTCGTTTAACGAAAGCGATTTTACAAAACGAAAATAGCGTCCTTACTGTTTCGGCTTACTTAGAAGGACAATATGGCCAAAACGATATGTACATTGGCGTACCAGCGATCGTAAATCGTAACGGGATTCGTGAAGTCGTCGAATTGCAATTGAACGAAGAAGAAAAAGAAAAATTTACTCACTCTGCCAATGTGTTAAAAGATGTAATGAAACGCGTTGGGTTACAATAGGTTGTCTCATGATGAGGCAACCTTTTTATAATTTTGATGGGAAAAGGGAACGGTAAACGTGAGGAGGGTGATCATATTGAATGGAAAAACATTGATTGTCACTTTAGTCGCTGGGCTTGTTCTTTATCGATTTCGCTATCGAGTATTGAATGAAATATTGAAGCGAGAAGCGGTTCAAAAGCGGGTCATCCAATGGGGAATGTCCATTCCGTTTATTCGCCATCGTCTTGTGCCAACATTGTTTTTGCAAAAGTACAAATAGTTGCGCTTTGTAACAGAGTGTGGTAAAAGAAGGGTATGATAGCGAAGGGAGAGGAAAGGTTGAGCATTCGCTTTGACTTTGTATATTGGCAAATGATGTTTCAATTTTTGCAAGCGAACTATGAAATCGTGTATTTATCGCCTGATGAACGCGAAGTTTGGTTGCAATCTACACGTGAGCGAAAGGCACCACTCGTTCGTCTCGTTCGTACGGACATGGATTGGAGCGTATCGTTAAAAAATGATATGCAACGCGCCATGACTGCCGTTGATGAATGGCGGAGGCGACAATTTCGTCGGCAGCTTCAAGTCGTTAACATATATGCTATGATGTACCCTCCTGTTGACGATTGGGAACTATACGTTCATCGGCCGTTAACGACTGAACGAGTACATATGAAAACATTTGTGATGCATATAAACAATATGTATGCCGTGCTACATGAACTAAACATGTTGTTTCATCAATCATTGAAAGTATATGTACCTGATGATTCTCCGATGTTACAACATGAATTACAAACGTTTAAACAACACGTATTATCGTTTGCTGAGCGAATGTATGAAAAGGAACGGAGCATATTTGAGCGCGGAAAAGCGAGATGGACATACGTATTTATTGCTTTACAAATCGTCATGTTTTTTATTTTAGAATGGAACGGTGGAAGTACAAATACGTTGACACTTATTGAATACGGTGCAAAATTTAACCCGCTCATTTTGCAAGGGGAATGGTGGCGCTTTTTTACGCCGATCGTTTTGCATATCGGTTTTGTACACTTGTTTATGAATACGTTTGCATTGTACTATTTAGGTCCGCTCGTTGAAAAACTGTACGGTTCGCTCCGTTTTTTATTCATTTATCTTTTTGCTGGTTTTTCAGGTTCACTCGCTAGCTTTTTATTTTCACCGTCCGTATCTGCGGGAGCGTCTGGGGCGATTTTCGGCTGTTTTGGAGCTTTGCTATATTTCGGAAAGGCGCATCCACATTTGTTTTTTCGAACAATCGGCATGAATGTGTTGACGGTCATTGGGATTAATTTAGCGTTTGGTCTCGTTGTTCCAAATATTGATAATGCTGGCCATATTGGCGGCTTAATCGGTGGATTTTTAGCTGCAAGCATTGTCCATCTCCCGAAAGAGCGTGCCCGTCTTGGACAATGGTTGGCTACTTTGTTCACAGCGGTCGTTACGGCAATTTGTTTATATATTGGCTTTCAACGACCGCCAGCAGATCAAGCGCAACTCATTCTTGCATTGTCCAAACAGTATATTGATGAACGGGAATACGGTCAAGCCGAACAAATGTTGACAATCATCAATGAACGAGATGAGCAAGCATACAAAGCAGATTTTTTACGTGCGTATATTCGTATTCAACAAAAAGATTACGATGCTGCGAAACAGTATTTATATGCTGCCATTGAAAAAAACGACCGTTTTCATGAAGCATTTTATTATTTAGCGTTATTGTATGCAGAAGAAAAAAATTACGAAAAAGCAAAACAAGCAGTAGAACGTGCATTGCACATTCATCCAGACGATGAACAATATAAACAATTATTGTTTGAAATCGAGCAATTGCTTTAATATGATCAGTTCTCCATCTGCTGTTTCTGTCACGACAAACAGCTGGCTGTAATCTTTTTTAATTAAAATAAGCGGAACGGTGCTACCGATTGGGGATTCCATCGAACCGTTCTGTTTTTTTATGCCTAAAAAATAATTTTTGTATAGTCCTTCCCATAAGTTTCCGATCATCGTCTCTGTTTCATTTGTCGTTAAATCCATAAACGGCTGTTCATTATATTGAACAAGCTCAGTTAAGTACAAATGGTAATAATCGTTCTTTGATAAGATGGTTGCCATTTGGTTAGCAGCTTTGTTGACAATGGCTTGTGTTTGTTTATTTAATGTGCTAGCCCATTTTTTTTGTTCGTTTGTCGCTGGCTTGCGAAACGATTGAAGCGGGGCAAAGGATGAGTCTATCACATATAATGCATCTCCGCTCATTTTTTGACTACTTCGAATATCATTGCCGTTATGCAACTCTCCTTGATGGTATGAAATAGCTTGAAATAATCGACTTCCTTTTTGTTCGAGCTGTTTTTGTTGAATAAGTTTTTTTCCGTTTTCTTTCCATTTCGATTGGAGAGCAATAAGCCGCCCATTAGCAAATAACAAAGAAATATCTTGTCGTAAGTAAGCGGTTCGATCGAGCGATGAAGTGACGATCCAATCGATGATGTAGCGTGTTTCTTTCTTTTTTGGGTGCAACGATAATTTCGTTTGAGCCTGTGTAAAGCGAACAGTTGGATCGATCGGAAAAAACATAATCGTCTCACGAGCTGGTCGCTCAAGCGTTTGGATAATAACGACAAACACGAACAGCAATATAAAAAGTGATAATAGACGTTTCATCTCATTCCTCCGGTCAAGCTTACATTTATAAAAAATGTATGTGTGCATAAAAGGAAATATGTATGAATGAATGGCGATATGTCAAAGATGGATGGTAGTAAATGTAAGGTAGGTGATGGAAGTGAATCAAGTATCTTCACGTCTTTCAGAAAACGTTTCATATATGAAAGAAAAGCTTGGGATAGGGAAAAGTTTTGACGTCATTTATTTAGATGTGCATTATGCTGGAAAAGATATGGCATTATTTATGATTGACGGATTTGTCAAAGATGATATTCTCCATTACTTAATGAAATTGTTATCTGAATTACCGGATGGGGCGTTAGATGAGCAACCGTTAAATAAGTTATTAAGAACGCATCTTCCATATGTTGAATTGGATGAAACAGATAATTTCGAGCGAGTCATCGATGGCGTGCTTGCAGGACCGACAGCTTTGTTCGTAGATGGGATGGCAAAGGCAATTTTAATTGATGCACGCACATATCCAGTACGCGGACCGCAAGAACCAGATATGGAACGTGTCGTTCGGGGGGCACGTGATGGGTACGTGGAAACTATTGTATTTAACACAGCATTAACGAGACGACGAGTACGCGACCGTTCATTACGGATGGAATATATGCAAATTGGCCGCCGTTCAAAAACAGATGTATGTGTTTGTTATATTGAAGATATTGCAAATTCGACGATTGTTGAAGAAGTAAAACAATCATTAGCGAAAATTGATACAGACGGTTTGCCGATGGGAGAAAAAACGGTGGAGGAATTTATTTCGGGAAGGCACTTCAATCCGTATCCTGTCGTTCGATATACAGAAAGGCCAGATACGGCTGCTGCTCATTTATATGAAGGGCACGTGCTTATTTTTGTGGATGGATCTCCGAGTGTATTAATTACACCAGCAACGTTTTGGCATCATTTACAACATGCAGAAGAATACAGAAATAAGCCGATTGTTGGCGCGTATTTGCGCTTCGTCCGTTTTCTTGCGGTATGGCTCTCCATTTTTTTATTACCGCTTTGGTATATGTGGATGAAAACGCCACAACTCGTTCCAAACGCTTTATCGTTCGTTGCAAAATCAAGTGAAGGAAACATTCCGTTGTTTGGACAAATATTGCTCATCGAATTTGGACTAGA
This sequence comes from Anoxybacillus sp. MB8, assembly GCF_011006755.1. NCBI lineage: Bacteria > Bacillati > Bacillota > Bacilli > Caryophanales > Anoxybacillaceae > Anoxybacillus > Anoxybacillus sp. MB8. Next base: position 27,263 of record NZ_RXXX01000010.1, on the reverse strand, counting down.
TATGTTGCGGATGGCAGCTATTCACACTCCATCTGCCTTAGCCACGGCGCTTGGACTCGTTGCTGCGTTAATGATTGGTGGAATTGCAGTGGAAGTTGGCCTGTTTTCTAACGAAGTCATTTTATATTTTGCGATGGCCACGATCGGGACGTTTGCAACACCGAGTTATGAGCTTGGACTAGCGAACCGGCTCGTTCGCCTTGCGTTGCTCATTGTAACAGCACTGTTTGGCGTCATTGGCTATGTCGTTGGAATTACTGTATGGTTAATGATGCTTGCGCGCATGCAATCGTTCGGTGTTCCGTATTTATGGCCGTTTATTCCATTTTCGTATCGCGGAATGCGCGATGTACTTATTCGCTCACCAATTCCGTTAAAAAATCGTCGTCCAACTGTCTTACATCCGAAAGATCCAGACCGGTAAAAATGTGAAAAATATCGCAAAGTCATTGTTCAGTTCTTGACGACCTTTTGTTTTCCTTATACATTTAGAATATGTGGATTGAAAACGCTTATACGTATAGGTGAAGAAAATGAAATCTGTATATGATGTGCAACAGTTGTTAAAAAAATATGGAACGATCATTTACGTCGGTGATCGCCTTGCTGATTTAGAGTTGATGGAAGAAGAAGTGAAAGAATTATTTCAAGCGCAGCTCATCGACGTGAAAGATTATCAAATGGCGCTCCTTATTTTGCGCCATGAAGCGCAAATTGAACGAGAAAAAAGAGAAAAAGGGATGAAGGAACAATGGAACAATGGTTAGTCGGTGTAGATTTAGGTGGAACGACGGTAAAATTAGCGTTCGTCAATATGTATGGGGAAATCATTTGTAAGTGGGAAATTCCTACAGATAAATCGGAACAAGGAAAACATATTACAACACATATTGCAAAAGCGATTGATGAAAAGTTGCGCGAATTAGATGAATCAAAAGAACGTCTTGTCGGTATTGGCATCGGTGCACCGGGGCCAGTCAACATGGCGACAGGAGACATTTATGAAGCAGTAAATTTAGGTTGGAAAAACTTCCCTCTCAAAGATCGATTAGAAATGGAAACAGGACTTCCTGTCGTCGTTGATAACGATGCCAACATTGCAGCAATCGGAGAAATGTGGAAAGGAGCGGGCGAGGGTGCGAAAAATTTAATTCTCGTTACGCTTGGCACAGGTGTTGGAGGCGGTGTGATCGTAAACGGTCAAATTGTTCACGGCACAAACGGTGCTGGTGGGGAAATCGGTCATATCACTTCCATTCCTGAAGGGGGAGCACCTTGTAATTGCGGAAAAACAGGATGTTTAGAGACGATCGCTTCAGCCACAGGCATCGTCCGCATCGCGACAGAACGATTGAAACAAACGGACGGACAAAGCCGTTTACGCGACATATGGCAGGAAGCAGGAGCCATTACAGCAAAAGATGTGTTTGATGCAGCGAAAGAAAACGATGCATTCGCGCTACAAATCGTTGATGAAGTGACATTTCATCTCGGCTTAGCACTTGCTAACTTAGCAAACGGTTTAAATCCAGAGAAAATTGTCATTGGAGGCGGTGTTTCCAAAGCGGGAGATTTATTGGCGCAAACGGTTGCTCGCCATTTTAAACGTTTTGCGTTTCCGCGTGTCGCTGAGGCTGCCGACATCGTCATTGCTACGCTTGGAAACGATGCGGGCGTGATTGGTGGGGCATGGCTAGTAAAAACAAATATAGTATAAAAACAGACGAGAAAATCGTCTGTTTTTTTTGTCGAAAATTTGTCGGTAAAAAACGTCTTGCATTTTCATAAGAAAAAGTGTAAAACAGTCATATGTGGATGCGCGACTTGTCTATTATATCGTTTATCGTTTAAGATAACAGTTGCTTTTTTGTTAAGAAAGTATTAATATTGTCTTTGGTTGAGATAAAAAAATGTAAAAAAACGGATATACCTCATACAGCATAGAATAAGCATCAGATGTGAGTGGATTAAAGGAGGGAGAGCATATGAAAAATTACCGTTTCGTTCTTTTAACGGTATTGCTTTTATGGTTGAAGACGTATTTAGTCTATAAAAATAGTTTTGATATAAAAATTGAGTCATGGAAGCAGGAGTTCATTTTATTTATTAGTCCATTAAGCTTCCTGTTATTTATTTTTGGGCTTGCTTTATTTATGAGCGAAAAACGACGAAATCGCTATATTGTAATAACAAGTTTCATTGTTTCATTCGTTTTGTATGCGAACGTCATGTTTTATCGCTTCTTTAGTGACTTTATTACCATTCCTGTGCTGTTCCAAACGAACAACATGGGCGACTTAGGAAATAGTGTATTTGAATTGATGAACGTTTCTGACATGTTCTTTTTCCTCGACGTTGTGTTGCTTGCTTGGATGGCGTATAAAAAAGTATCGATTGCACAGTATGTGCCAGCGACAAAACGATTCCGTCGCACATATTTTATTGCAACAGCAGCCCTTGCTTTATTTAATTTAGGGTTAGCGGAAACAGAGCGTCCAGAGTTATTAACGCGTACGTTTGACCGCGAAATGTTAATTAAAAACTTAGGTATATACAACTACCATGTGTATGATATTATTTTGCAGTCGCGTTCAAAAGCGCAACGTGCATTAGCGGATAGTAGTGAATTAGCAGATATTCAAAACTATATTAATGCGAACGAAAAAGCGCCGAATAAACAATTGTTTGGCATTGCAAAAGGTCGCAACGTCATCATCGTTTCGATGGAGTCGTTACAAAGTTTCGTGATTAACAATACTGTAAATGGACAAGAAATTACGCCGTTTTTAAATGACTTTATTAAACAAAGTTATTACTTTGATAATTTCTATCATCAAACAGGACAAGGAAAAACATCTGATGCTGAGTTTCTCATCGAGAACTCGTTATACCCACTTGGTCGTGGCGCTGTCTTTTTCACACATGCGACAAATGAGTATAACGCAACGCCAGAAATATTGAAAAACTACGGTTACTATTCAGCCGTATTTCATGCGAATAATAAAAGTTTCTGGAATCGTGATGTGATGTATCAATCAATGAAGTATGATCGTTTCTTCTCGATGACGGACTATCACATTACGGAAGAAAATTCAGTTGGTTGGGGTTTAAAAGATATTCCGTTTTTTGAACAATCTGTGGAGCATTTAAAAACGTTGCCACAACCATTTTACACAAAGTTTATTACATTAACGAACCACTTCCCGTTTGAATTAGGGGAAGAAGATAAAATGGTTCCGGAGTACACATCAAATAGCCGAACGTTAAACCGTTATTTCCCAACGGTTCGATATATGGATGAGGCGTTAAAAGTATTTATTGAGAAGTTGAAAAAAGAAGGATTGTATGAAAATTCCATCATTATTCTTTACGGAGACCATTACGGCATTTCGGAAAACCATAATAAAGCGATGGCTCAATATTTAGGGAAGGATGAGATTACGCCATTTGATCACGTTCAATTACAACGTGTTCCGTTGATCATCCATATTCCAGGTGTGACAGATAAACAACCGAAAGTAATTTCAAAAGTGTCTGGACAAATTGACGTGAAGCCGACATTGCTTCATTTGCTAGGTATTGATACACGCAATCAAATTCATTTTGGTGAAGATTTATTCTCAAAAGATAAACTTGATTTCGTCGTTCTTCGTGACGGTAGTTTTGTGACAAAAGATTATGTATATACGAAAAATGCATGTTACGATAAAAAAACCGGAACAGAAGTCGATGCATCTTATTGCGAGCCGTATATGGAGAAGGCGCGGCAAGAGCTTGATTACTCTGACAAAATTGTATATGGCGACTTGTTGCGCTTCTACAATAAACAACAAGAAAATAAACAATAAGCTAGCTCTTAATATAGGGCTAGCTTTTTTCTTTTAGCTAGCTATACATACGGACAAATGTATCGTTCATACAATGCAACAAGGGGGAGAGAGCGATGTACGATTTTTCGACATTGATGAGTGAGATTGATCAATTGCAACATGATCCAGTTGTTCGCATACATGAAATCGGACGAAGTGTGCTAAACAAACCGATCATTGAATTGCAAATTGGTGAAGGAGAAACATATGTGCACATGAACGCGTCGTTTCATGCGAATGAATGGATTACATCAGCAGTTGTGATGGCGTTCGTGCGCGACTATGTGCAAGCATTAAAGAATAAACAACATCTTTGTGGATATGATGTACAATCATTGTATAAAAAAACGACGTTATCGATTGTGCCGATGGTCAATCCAGATGGAGTCGATCTTGTGTTACATGGAAAGAAAGCGGCTCAACATTATGAAGAAGAAGTGTTGCGCATCAACGAAGGAAACGAAGATTTTTCACAATGGAAAGCAAACATTCGGGGAGTAGATTTAAACAATCAATTTCCTGCAAAATGGGAGATAGAGAAAGAAAGAAAAGCTCCCAAAACCCCCGCTCCCCGCGATTTCCCTGGTTTTTCTCCGTTAACAGAACCAGAAGTGCAAGCGATGGCAACATTGACAATGGAGCGTGATTTTTTTAAAGTATTAGCTTTTCATACGCAAGGAAAAGAAATTTATTGGGGATATGAACAATGTGAGCCGCCCGAAGCGGAAGAAGAAGTGAATGAATTTGCGAAGTGGAGTGGTTATGTACCTGTTCGGTATATTGACAGCCATGCGGGATACCGCGATTGGTTTATTTTCAATTGGAAGCGATGTGGGTATACAATTGAGCTTGGTGAAGGGGTTAATCCGCTCCCGTTTTCCCAGTTTCATTCTATTTACAATGAAAGCATCGGTATTTTTATGACCGCCCTTGCTCGTACGTAAAAAGACGCCGATACGTTGGCGTCTTTTTAATGGGCAACTGGATATCCGTGATAAATAACAGTCATAATTGTAAACCAACCGAATACGGCAACAGTGCCGATCCCTAGCAATACGCCGAGGAAATTTTTCTCGCGCAACGAACGAATGACACCGTAAGCAGCGAGCAATGTGACTAACGTAAAAATCACGACTAAAATAATTCCTGTTGGCATAACTTCCCCTCCTTATGTACACCGATTATTCCTTTTTCATTGTAATCGTTTTTGTTACGTTTGTCGAGGTGCAAAACGTATGTTGTTCATGTACAATGTGAATAGAATATACAGAAAGTGAGGAAAATGAGATGAAGTGGGAACGTATTCCTTTAGGTCCATTGCAAACAAACGCGTATGTGCTTGTTCATGAAAATGGGACGTGTTTAATTTTTGATCCAGGTAGCGAAGGAGAAAAGTTGATTCAACATATTGTGGCAAACGGTTGGACACCGTTAGCTGTGTTGCTTACACATGCTCATTTTGACCATATTGGAGCTGTGGACGATGTAAGAAACCGATGGTCCATTCCTGTATATGTACATAAAAAAGAACAATACTGGCTTACGGATCCGATGAAAAATGGCTCTTTATTATTTATGGGAGAAACGATCACTGTAAACGAAGCTGACGTGTTGCTTGAAGAAGAGCAAACATTGAAGATTGGTGATTTCTCCCTTCAAGTGATTGAAACACCGGGACATTCCCCAGGTAGTGTATCGTACTACGTAGAAGATGCTCAAGCGATCGTATCAGGAGACGTCTTATTTTTGGGAAGCATTGGTCGCACCGATTTGCCAGGAGGAAATTACGAACAGCTGTTGCAAAGCATACATCGCCAGCTTCTTGTTCTTCCTGAAGAAACGGTTGTGTTATGTGGTCATGGTCCAGAAACAACGATCGGGGCAGAGATGGATACGAATCCGTTTTTGAACGGTTTTTAGGCAAAAAAAATCCCTTCTCTATACAGAGAAGGGGGTTTGGGGGATGTTTTTATTCCTATAATGGGAGGGGATATAGTTAAGCTACTAACTTAACAATATAACAAATTTAACACTATGTCAATAGTGAAAAAAGGGTGCAGATAAAAAAATGTTAGAAAAAATGAGAAATCAACGTTTGTCATACGCGGATTACATGAAGTTAGCATTATACGATGAACAGTACGGATATTATATGCAACAAAAAGAAAAAATCGGACGTGCAGGAGATTTTATTACAACGAGCAACGTCGGACATATCATTGGGCATGTATTTGCGAGTGTATTTATTCGTTTAATAGAAACATATCATGTTCCGCCATTTATATGTGAAATCGGTGGAGGGACAGGTCGATTTGCTTATGCCGTTTTAGAACAGTGGAAGCGCCAATCGCCAGACACGTTTGAAAAAGGCAAATATACGATCGTTGAAACAAGTCCGTATCATCGGAAAAAACAAGCGGAAACACTCGCTTCATTGATCGACCACGTACATATTGTTTCGAGTTTTGCTGAGCTTTCTACTCCTTTTTGTGGCATCGTATTTAGCAATGAATTATTTGATGCTTTTCCTGTTCATGTCATTGAAAAACGGAACGGCCAACTATATGAATGTTTTGTTGCAGTAGAGGAAGATCGGCTTGTTGAACAATCCGTCCCGCTTGAAAACGAAGAAATTGTTGAATATATCGTTGAGCGGAACATTCAGCTCGTTGATGGGCAGCGATTTGAAATTCCGTTAGCGATGAAAAAGTTTATTTTTGAGCTTGATCAAGCGATTGATGAGGCGATCATTTTTACAGTTGATTATGGGTATACAGATGAAGAGTGGAAACATCCAGCACGAAAACAAGGCAGTTTGCGTGGTTATTATCGTCATCAGCTTATTGATGATCCGCTTCGTTATCCGGGAGAAATGGATCTCACGACGCATATTCAATGGGATGCGTTACGTTTTTATGGGGAGCAAGCGGGCTGGACATTTACCCATTTATGGCGTCAAGATGAGTTTTTATTGCAGGCAGGTATTTTAAATCAACTCATTGAACATCATGATCCGAATCCGTTTTCTGAGCAAAGTCGACACAATCGCGCCATTCGCTCACTCGTTATGAGCGATATCGGAAAAGCGTTTCAAGTGATGGTTCAACAAAAGAAAATAAATGTTCCTATTTTTACATAAAAAAGCGATGAGGTGCACTCATCGCTTTTTACTCGCCTATGCCAGGGACCATCATAAACGTTGTCCAGTACGTAAATCCGGCAAAAAAGACCGTTAAGTACGCACCGAAAATGTAAATGTACATTCTTTCTGTTAATTTTAAGTAGCTTAACAAAAGAAAGAATCCTGTTTGGCCGAGGAACAATAATGACGTTGTATGCATATGGCCAAGATAAAACATGACAGCAAAAATCCCTGTCCAAAATGACAAGACGCGGAACATACGATCCATATGTATCCCTCCTTTTCTGACCGTTTCCCTTACTTATTATAATGTACTTGAAATGGTTGTGTAAACGTTCTATTTTTTTAGAATGGCTTGATACGTACATGAATTACAGCCTGATGGCATAATTTCTTCTGTGACAAGTTCGGCGTTTGTAAACAATACTTCTAACATCCCTTTTAAAAAGGCATTATGCATATAACAGACGGAATCCGGATGTGCAAATGCAAGTTCTTTAAACGGACAGTTGAAAATTTCAAAATAAATTTTCCCTTGATTTTCACTATAATGGAATGTCGGATAAAATCCTGCTGCTTCGGCTGCTTTTTGTAAAATGTTCATTTTTTCTTCTACACTTAGCTGCTCAAGCGCTTGCATCGATTGAACGTGTTGTTGTACAAGTTCTTGACCGAATAACTTTCCTGTTTCATACAACGCTTGTTTCCCTGCTTCTCCGAGTTTCATCATCGCATGAATCGCAATTTTTGATAACAGCTGGTAGTCGCGAAACGGAAAATGAAGCTGAATCACATCATCAGATAGGCGATATAATCTGCTCGGTCTGCCACCTTTTCCTGTCTTTTTCGTTTCGGATACAAGCATATTGACATCTTCAAGTTTTGTTAAATGAAGACGAGCGACATTCGGATGAATATGGAACGCATCAGCAATTTCTTGAACGGTTACTTCTTGATGTTTTCTAGCAATATACTGATAAATTTCGTAACGAGTCGGATCGGCAAGGACGCTTGTGATTTTTAATACTTGGTCCATTATGTCTCACTCCTATATGTTCATTCATTTACATTATAATACATGTATTTCCACAATGGAAATGCATATATAGGTCTTTTTCCCTATCTTTTTGTAACGTTCACAAAGTTTTAAAACAAATTTATATACAAATGTTAAACAAATGTTATACAATATGTATAACTAAGTGGAGAGAGGAGTGTTTGTTATGCTGACTGTATATATGCATCCGAGTTGTACATCGTGCCGAAAAACAAAAAAATGGTTATGCGCCAACAATATTGAATTTCGTGAGCGTCATTTGTTTCGTGAAACACCAACCTATGAAGAGTTATTGCATTTATTGTCACTGACGACGGAAGGAATCGATGAGATTTTAGCAACACGCAGTCAATCGTTTAAGCAGCTTGTTGAAAATGTTGAAGAGTGGCCGTTATCGAAAGTTGTCGAGCTACTTGTGAAAGAACCTCGTCTCCTTCGCCGTCCAATTGTTACAGATGGCAAGCGGCTCGTTGTTGGCTATAACCCGTCAGCGTTAAAAAATATCGCGAAAAAATATCGGCGCGCATGTGTTTCATGACGTTCACCCGCATATGGGTGAATATTTTTTTGAATTTTTTACGAATGAAGAAGGAATTTGGCGAAACATGTTGAATAATGAAGGCGAAAAAATGAAGAAAGGGGGATGGCGTTGCAGGCTATTGAACGGTTAGCTGATCGCCTGATTGAAGAAGCTTATATGCTTCAAGCTTCCGACATTCATATCGTTCCACGCAAACAAGATGCGCTTGTGCAATTTCGCTTAGGGGGAATGCTCGTTACAAAAAATGTGTTATCGAAACAGACATGTGAACGTTTGCTTGCCCACTTTAAATTTCTCGCTGATATGGATATTGGAGAACGTCGTCGTCCGCAAAGCGGAGCGATGGAAATGAACCTCACCCACACGACGATACATCTTCGGTTATCAACGTTGCCTACCATCTATGATGAAAGCTTAGTTATCCGCTTGCTTCCGTTACACTCATTTCTTCCGCTTAAACAACTCGCGCTCTTTCCTTCAACCGTAAAAAAGTTGCTCGCCTTATTAAACTATTCTCATGGGCTTATTATTTTCACAGGACCGACTGGATCTGGGAAAACGACAACGCTATACAGTTTGTTAAACGTATGTCGTCACCATTTTCAACGAAATGTCATTACGCTAGAAGATCCGGTTGAAAAGCGGGCGGAAGATGTATTGCAAGTGCAAGTAAACGAAAAAGCGGGTATTACGTATGCGGCAGGGTTAAAAGCGATTCTCCGCCATGACCCAGATGTCATTATGGTTGGGGAAATTCGTGATGCGGAGACTGCGCGAATTGCCGTTCGCGCCTCGTTAACAGGACATCTCGTGTTAACAACTATGCATACGAAAGATGCGGTTGGAGCGATTTATCGCCTTCTTGAGTTCGGTGTGCCATTTCAAGAAATGGCACAAACGTTAGTCGCTGTAACAGCGCAACGTCTTGTACAATTAAAATGTCCGTTTTGTGAAGGAGAGTGCTCCCCTTTTTGTCGACAGTATCGACCTGTCCGGCGAGCAGCTGTTTATGAGCTGCTATATGGAAATGAACTGGCGCAAGCAATGAGAGCGGCGAAAGGAGAGCAGGCGACATATATGTACACTCGATTAAAAGATGTGATTAAAAAAGGAATTGCGCTCGGTTTTTTACATGAAAGCACCATTGAAAGTTGGTTGTTAGATGAAGCGGCGTTGTAATTGGTCGTTGCAGGAGCAAAGCGCGTTTTTTCTCCAACTCGGTAAATTGCTTAGTAAAGGGTATTCGCTTGCTCAAGCGATTGAGTTTTTGCAAATTCAGCAACCTCCTGCAAAGCAACGCGATCTTGACGATTGTGTACATGCGTTGCGAGCAGGCGTACCGATTCATGAAGCTTTTTCTCGCATGCAATTTCATTCTCATCTTTTAGCCTATGTCTTTTTTGCCGAGCAACATGGACAACTTGCTCACGGATTTATTGAAGCAGGGGAAATTGGACAAATGAGGGCAATATACATCGAGCAAGTGAAGCGTATGTTGCGTTATCCATTATTTCTTTTTAGTTTTTGTATCATGATGTTTTTCATGTTTCAGCAAGTATTAGCTCCACAGTTTTCTCATCTTCTTTCTTCGTTTCATGCTCGCTCATCTTTTTCTACATTCCTTTTTACTGTCACTATATGGCTTCCACGTATACTTTCCGTTGCGTTCATCATGTTTGCTTTTTTAGGATTGTTTTATTTGCTTTTCGTTCGTTCATGGCCTATTCATAAACAAATAGATTTGTTTATGAAGCTCCCTCTCATCCGTTCATGGATTGTGTCATTCCATACGCAAGTGTTTTCGTTACAATTAAGCCACTTGTTAAAAGGAGGGCTGTCCATTTATGAGGCGCTACAAATTTTTGAGCATCAATCCCACCTTCCATTACTAAAAGAAGAAGCAAAAATCATGAAACAGCAACTATGTGCAGGTGAGAAGCTAGATGAAATGATTCAGCAACGGAAGTATTACGAAAAGGAACTATCATTTGTCATCCGTCACGGGCAGTCGAACGGAGAATTAGTACAAGAATTATTTCATTATAGCCAGTTTTCATTGCAAAAATTAGAAAACCGTCTAAGAAAAATTGTATATATTACGCAACCACTGTTGCTTAGTTGTATCGGTATTTTTGTCGTTTTGATGTATATCGCTATGTTGTGGCCTATTTTTCAACTGTTAAATCATATATAGAGGGGGATGTATATGAGAAATGAAAAAGGATTTACGCTAATTGAAATGTTAATTGTGTTAATGGTCATTACTATTTTGATTTTAATTACGATCCCAAATGTGACAAAACATAACAGTATGATTAACAACAAAGGATGTTCAGCGTTTTTAAAGATGGTTCAATCACAGGTAAAAGCATATGAAATGGAGCACGGAACGATTCCGACGGTGCAACAGTTAGTAGATGGAAAATATATTGAAAGTAACCGTTGTCCAAACGGAAAAGAAATCGTGATTACGAGTGAAGGGGACGTTTTAGAAAGTGAATGAACGAGGATTTACGTTGATCGAAATGTTAATCGTTCTTTTTGTTGTAACAAGCATCATGTCGTTTACCGTTCCACCCCTTCAACACGTATTAGCTGAACGGCAGTTACAATATTTTTTAGAACAGTTCCAAAACGATATGTTATATGCCCAACAATATGCAATAAGTCGGAAAAAGACGGTAGCCATTATATTTTCTTTCGACACATGCCGTTATCAGGTGAAAGAAGGAGGGACGTTTGGAAAGGAGCTATTTGCTCGCTCCTTCCCCTCCCCATTTCAATTTCAAATGGCTACGTTATCGCCGCCGCTTTATTATTATCCGAATGGTAATGTGAATAAAGCCGGGACGCTTCTTGTTGCATACGGAAGTAAAAAATATAAAATCGTTTTTCAATTAGGGAAAGGACGATTGTATGCGCAAAAATTGTAACGGTTTTACGTTTATTGAACTGCTCGTTTCGCTTAGTTTATGGAGCGGTTTAATCGCTATGCTCCTTGTTCATTGGACAACGATTGTTGTGGAACGGGAAAATAAAAAAATGGAAATGATCGCGAATCAAATTTTATATGAAGCAATGATGAATGAACATCGTGAAAACGAAACGGTCGTTGTTCGGGGAAAATACACATTTTCATTATTTATGCGATCGAATGAGCGATGTGTTCGTTGGGAAGATAGGCTGAAAAAAACGAAAGAAAGATGTGAGACATTGTTGCAATGATTCAAAAAGAAAAAGGCTTTACGTTAATAGAAATATTAATGTCGCTTACAGTTTTTTTCATCATTTTATCTTTATTGACAAAGGCCTTTCATTTATCGTGGAGCTATACAACAAAACGCGGAAACTTTCACTATTTTGAATGGGTTGTTTTTATCCAACAAGCAAAAATAGAACTGAGAGAATCAAAAGACGTTCATATATACGGCACAACGATTCAATTCGATAAATGGACGGGCGAGCGCGTGACGTACGAAAAGTATGGAACGATCATTCGCAGGCGCGTAAATGCTACTGGGCATGAAATTATGCTTCAATTTATTCAACATATATCGTATAAAAAAGAACAAACGGGCATTCGCATACGAGTATTAACAGATAAGGGGGATGTATATGAAGCGTTTATCCCGTCTTTTCGGCCATATGAAAAATGAACAAGGTGTTATTTTTCCGTTTACGGTCATGTGTGCGTTGTTTATGAGCGCTCTTTTTCTTCACTCTGTCGCATTGTATCATACAGACATACAGTTTTTTGAAGAAGAAAAAAAGTGGTATGAAGCAGACTATTTGATGAAACAAACGCTCAATGATGTGAAACAAACGCTTGCCAATGCACCAGAAAACGTGCCATCATTAAGCCAAACGATTTTATTTTCTCGCGGACAGGCAACGTATAGCGCAGCAAAAAACGGAGCGGATGTTTGGTCTGTCAATGTATCATGTGTAACGAATGATCAATTTCGCTATGATGTTCAGTTTCAATTTCATGTATTAACAAACGACATTTCGCAGTGGAAAGAACGATACTAGAGAGGGAGAGAATATGAGGGCGATTTACTTGACAGGGTTTATGGGGGCAGGAAAGACGACGATTGGAAAACGATTAGGAGAAGTATTACAGTTACCTGTGATAGACACGGATGCATATATTGAGCAACAAGTTGGAAAAACGATTACAAAGATTTTTGCGGAAGAGGGGGAAGAGACATTTCGGGCGTATGAACGGGAAGCGTTGAAGAAGCTTCCAAAGGAACATGTGATTATTACAACAGGTGGCGGGATTGTTATTCAAGCAGAAAATCGTCAATTTATGCGCGAGCATGGAATCGTCATTTATTTACATTGTGAGCTACATGAATTGTTTCGGCGTTTAGCTGATGATGAGACCAGACCGCTACTAATGGAAAATAAACAAAAGCAAATGAAAAAGCTATTTGAACAAAGACTGGCGTGGTATCGTGAAGCACATATGACAATCGATACAACAAATCGCACGATAGATGACATCGTAGAAAACATTGTATCTTTGCTTAAATCACCTCATTTTTGACGATACTAGCATCGAGGTGATGAACGATGGCAGGAAACGATTATGTTAAATTTATGACTGAGCAAGTTGTGAAATATTTAGACCAACCAAAAGACGAACGGAAAAGACAAAGACAAGAGAAGAAACAGCTAAAAAAACAGCAAAAGCAGCCGTTTTTATATCGTTGGTTTGGTGTCATTCCGTATGCCATTATGCTTTTATTTAAGCGGAAATAAGGCTAGTACTAGCCTTATTTCGCCTGCAAATAAAATATCCCACCGTTGATAACGGAAATGTGGATTCTCGGTTCATACCTTTGTCGCAACGCTTCTTTTTCATTTTCATATTCTTCTCGTTTTTCTTCGACACCTTCATAAAAATGTTGCAGTAATGCTAAGTCTTCTTCCCAACGCGCGCGCGCCTCATCTGCCCATTCATGCGTTTCGGAGGCGATGAGACGTTCAACAAAAGCTTCAAGACGTGTAAGTCCACTCATCGGCTTAATAAGTGGAGAAATCGTAAAGCAATAATCTGGCACAGTGACTCCCCATTGTTTTTCTTTTAACACGTCGTAAAACGACTCGACGATTGTTCCACTAATGAGATGAATACCTAGCGATAATAAACGATCTTGTTTTCGGTCGCATTCATATGAAAGCAATATGTTTGTATGAAGCCACGGATGAAGAGCGACAGATCGTTCCAATACTTGTTCATAGAGCCGAACGAACCGCCCATTCATTTTAGCGATCGAAAAAATTTGATGAAGGCGGGGTGAACCGAAATGAATATGTTCTCCTTGTTCGTGAACGGATCGTTTTGTGATGAGCGAGAGTTGCAACGGTTCACCTACAGCACCGATGCGCTCAACATAATGCCAGTAAAATGGGCGATTCATTAATTGTTTATCCATCTCAACGGTGAGTTGAACACGTATATGTCCATCGTTACGTTCGACAATGGGACAATGGGTGGCGGTAAAAAAGCGTTCAAGAAACGATTGGATGTCATCTTGCTGCATGTGTCCGTTCCTCCGTATTCGCTAAAATTTCTACAAAATTTTGCATTTTAATTTTCAGTTCTCCTTCGCTTTTTGATTGAGCAATCATGCGTTCTAAATGGTTTGAAAACGTCGGAGATTGTAACTTCATTAAAATATCATCTAATTCCCCGACGACCCGTTCAAATAAACGAATTTTTTCATACAGTAATGCAAATACGTGTTCTTCTACCGTGTCGCGCACAACAAAATTATAAATGTGTACATCTTTTGTTTGTCCAAGGCGATGAACACGTCCGATTCGTTGTTCTAGACGCATCGGATTCCAAGGTAAATCGTAGTTAATCACATGGTTACAAAACTGCAGGTTAATTCCTTCTCCTCCTGCTTCTGTTGCGATAAGTACTTGGGCGCGATGTTGAAACAACTCTTTCATCCAATCTTTTTTACTTCGTTTAAATCCGCCACGAAACGGTACAGAAGAAATGCCGTGTTGTTTAAAAAACCATTGCAAATACAATTGGGTCGCTCGGTATTCTGTAAATACAATCACTTTATCGTTTATTGTTTGAATAAGTTCCAGCGCTTTTTTTGCTTTCGTATGTTCGGTGATCTCATTCATTTTTTGTAACAATGCACCAATAGTCGTTTCGGTGTTCGGATGTCGCTCCATCATGCTTTTTAACGTGCAAAAAAGAGCTTCTTTACTACTACATATTTCACGCAATAACGTAATGTGTGATAACGATGTATCGGAAAAATGGGGCTTTGATTGTCGGATCGTCTCATATACGTTTCGTTCTGCTTCCGAAAAATCAATAAACATCGTTTCGACGTGCCGCTTCGTCCATTCAATTCCTGTATCGTGGCGACGATGTCGAATCATTACTTTTCGAATGAGTTCTTTTAAATGGGCATCATCATGTAATGTGCGTAGCTTTCCATACCTTTTTTGAAATTGTTCGGCATTCCCTAAATGCCCAGGTTTCAGCAGGGAAACGAGATGAAAAATTTCTTCCACGCGGTTTTGAATCGGTGTCGCCGTCAACAGTAAGCAAAACTTCTTTTTTAATCCTTGAACAAATTCATAGTTTTTCGTTTTATTGTTTTTCAATTTATGTGCTTCGTCAATAATGACAATATCGTATGTTTGTTCATAAATGATATCCCGATGCGGTTGTTTTTTCGCTGTATCGATTGATGAAACGACAACGTCACATTGTTCCCATACGTAGCTTTTCCTTTGAGCAACGGCAGGAATAAAAAATTTTTCATTTAATTCTTGCACCCATTGCGAGACGAGAGAAGCAGGAACGAGAATAAGCGCCTTTTTCACAAGTCCACGAATCATATATTCTTTTAAAATTAATCCTGCTTCAATCGTTTTTCCCAGCCCGACTTCATCCGCTAAAATAGCTTTTCCGTTCATTTGTTCAACAACTTGACGTGCAACATCGTATTGATGAGGTAAAATCGTTATATGTGGTAAATGTTTTGGCGCTTGTAGTCCATCAAACTGAGGAATAGTTAACGCTTTGGCTGCTTCGAGCGCCAATTCGTACAATTCCCAGTTTGACCACGGACCGTCACGTTCGATGCGCGTCATAAATTCGTCCTTCCAACTTTTCTCCCAATGTACTGTGACGTTCATAAGTATCCCTCATTTTCCGAACATTTTTGTTTAAAACAAAAAGAATTTACGTATTTTATTTATAAAAAGATGTTGCGACAAACGAGAAGTTATAAGATAATAAAAAACGTAAGAAAGTTTATAAAATTGTTTCATTATGTGCCTACATGTAGTGTGGCACAAGAGCGACAATTGTATACGGGCGGATGAGAACAAGGGGAGAGACTACGCAATGTAGCGCCGAAGGAGCAAGTGGCAACACGAATCTCTCAGGCAAAAGAACTCTTGTTTGACGCAGCTCTGGAGAGCGTTCACGAACGTGAACCACCCACGAGGACACCTATTACAGGGAAACTTTCAGGTGAAAGGACAGAGACTACCATATGACAATATGGGGGTCGTCTGTCTTTTTTTATGAACAAGGAGGGAGCATATGTTAAAAAGAACACCGCTATTTCCTCTGTATGCAGAGTATGGCGCGAAAACGATTGACTTTGGCGGTTGGGAGTTACCCGTGCAATTTTCTAGCATTAAAGAAGAACATGAAGCGGTACGGACGAGAGCTGGACTGTTTGATGTGTCGCATATGGGCGAGTTTGAAGTGAAAGGAAAAGATAGCCTTGCCTTTTTACAAAAAATGATGACAAACGATGTCGCAAAATTAACAAATGGTCGCGCCCAATATACGCTTATGTGCGATGAAGACGGTGGAACAGTTGATGATTTACTTGTTTATAAAAAAGGAGACGATCATTACCTTCTTGTCGTAAATGCCGCAAATATTGAAAAAGATTTTGCGTGGCTTGAAGCGCATGTATTTGGCGATGTTGAACTTGTCAATATTTCAAACGATATGGCGCAATTAGCACTACAAGGGCCGCTTGCGGAAAAAGTGTTACAACGATTGACGACTGTCGATTTATCGACCATAAAATTTTTCGCTTTTGCTGATCACATCGATGTCGCAGGGGTTCAAGCGCTTGTGTCGCGGACAGGATATACAGGTGAAGACGGGTTTGAGCTATATTGCCGAGCAGAAGATGCCCAAGCACTTTGGCGAGCGATTTTAGAGACAGGAAAAGAAGACGGGGTGCTTCCGTGCGGGCTCGGTGCGCGCGATACACTGCGTTTTGAAGCATGCTTGCCGCTTTATGGGCAAGAGTTAGCGAAGGATATTACACCAATTGAAGCCGGGCTTAGCTTTGCGGTCAAAACGAATAAAGACGTTGACTTTTTCGGAAAAGAAGTATTAAAGAAACAAAAAGAAGAAGGGGCTTCACGGAAACTTGTCGGCATTGAAATGATCGACAAAGGCATTCCGCGTCACGGATATGCGGTATATGTAAACGGTGAGCAAGTTGGTATCGTTACGACAGGAACTCAATCACCAACGCTTAAAAAAAATATCGGCCTAGCATTGATTTCTACTGCGTATTCTGCCCTTGATACAGAAGTAGAAGTAGACATTCGCGGGAAACGACTAAAAGCGAAAGTAGTGGCAACGCCGTTTTATAAACGCACAAAATAATGTGAGGAGAGAGAGTTATGCTTCATCGTTATTTGCCAATGACGGAAGAAGATAAGCAACAAATGTTAGAAACGATCGGTGTGCAATCGATTGATGAACTGTTTTCCGATATTCCAGAAAGCGTTCGTTTTCAAGGCGAATACAACATTAAACCAGCAAAATCAGAGCCGGAGTTAATGAAAGAATTAATGGCATTAGCCGCAAAAAATGCGGATATCAAGACGTATCCCTCATTTTTAGGAGCAGGGGTGTACGACCATTATATTCCAACGATCGTTGACCATGTCATTTCGCGTTCCGAGTTTTATACGGCGTATACGCCATATCAGCCAGAAATTTCCCAAGGGGAATTGCAAGCGATTTTCGAGTTTCAAACGATGATTTGTGAGCTAACGGGCATGGATGTGGCTAACTCGTCGATGTATGATGGTGGGACGGCACTAGCAGAAGCAGCGTTGTTAAGCGCGGCGCATACGAAAAAGAAAAAAGTGCTATTATCCAAAGCGGTGCATCCAGAATATCGCGACGTTGTGAAAACGTACGCAAAAGGCCCAGGGCTAGAAGTGATAGAAATCCCGTATAAAAACGGTGTAACGGATCTTGATGCGCTTCAAGCGGAAATGAATGAAGATGTTGCGTGTGTCATTGTGCAATATCCAAACTTTTTCGGACAAATTGAACCATTAAAAGAGCTCGAGCCGATCGCTCATGCGCATAAAGGGATGTTTGTTGTCGCAAGCAATCCGCTTGCGTTAGGCGTATTGACACCGCCAGGACAGTTCGGTGCCGACATCGTCGTTGGTGATGCGCAACCGTTTGGGATTCCAACGCAATTTGGCGGTCCACATTGTGGCTATTTTGCTGTAAAATCCGCGCTCATGCGCAAAATTCCAGGGCGACTTGTCGGACAAACGACAGACGAAGAAGGGCGGCGCGGCTTTGTTTTGACGTTGCAAGCGCGTGAACAACATATTCGCCGCGATAAAGCGACATCGAATATTTGCTCCAACCAAGCGTTAAACGCACTCGCTGCATCGGTAGCGATGACCGCACTCGGCAAAAATGGCGTAAAAGAAATGGCGACAATGAATATTCAAAAAGCGCATTATGCAAAAGAAGCGTTCGTCAATCATGGATTTGATGTCGTATTTACAGGACCGTTTTTCAACGAGTTTGTCGTTCGTATGAACAAGCCGGTAGCGGAAGTAAATAAAAAGCTATTGGAAAAAGGCATGATCGGCGGCTACGATCTCGGACGCGATTATCCAGAACTACAAAACTGCATGTTAATTGCAGTCACAGAATTGCGTACGAAAGAAGAAATCGACACGCTTGTGAAAGAATTGGGGGATTGTCATGCATAAAGATCAACCGCTTATTTTTGAATTAAGCAAGCCAGGACGAATCGGGTATAGCTTACCAGCGCTAGACGTACCAGCAGTCGATATTGCACAAGTCGTTCCAACCGACTACATTCGTCAAGAAGCACCAGAGCTTCCTGAAGTATCAGAGCTTGATATTATGCGCCATTATACAGCGCTATCCAAGCGCAACCATGGGGTTGATTCCGGCTTTTATCCGCTTGGATCTTGTACGATGAAATACAATCCGAAAATCAATGAAAACGTTGCTCGCTTTGCTGGGTTTGCCCACATTCATCCGCTTCAGCCGGAAGAAACGGTACAAGGGGCGCTTGAATTAATGTATGACTTACAAGAACATTTAAAAGAAATTACCGGCATGGATGCGGTGACGTTGCAGCCAGCCGCTGGCGCGCATGGGGAATGGACAGGACTGATGATGATTCGCGCCTACCATGAAGCAAACGGCGACTACAACCGAACGAAAGTCATCGTTCCTGATACGGCGCACGGAACAAATCCTGCATCAGCAACAGTTGCCGGGTTTGAAACGGTGACGGTAAAATCGACAGAAGAAGGGCTTGTCGATTTAGACGATTTACGCCGCGTCGTCGGCCCAGATACGGCCGCACTTATGCTTACAAACCCAAATACGCTCGGTCTTTTTGAAGAAAACATTTTAGAAATGGCGGAAATCGTGCATGCCGCAGGCGGAAAGCTGTATTACGACGGGGCGAACTTAAATGCGGTGTTAAGCAAAGCGCGCCCTGGCGATATGGGCTTTGATGTCGTGCATTTAAACCTTCATAAAACGTTTACTGGTCCGCATGGCGGCGGTGGCCCTGGCTCTGGTCCAGTTGGTGTGAAGGCGGATCTTATTCCATTTTTACCGAAACCGACGGTGGAAAAGGGAGAAAACGGCTACTATTTCGACTATGACAGACCGCAAGCGATCGGTCGCGTGAAGCCGTTTTATGGCAACTTCGGCATTAACGTTCGCGCCTATACGTATATTCGTTCGATGGGGCCAGACGGCTTAAAAGCAGTGACAGAGTATGCGGTATTAAACGCGAACTACATGATGCGTCGCTTAACGGAATATTACGACTTGCCATACAACCGTCATTGCAAGCACGAGTTTGTCCTATCAGGAAAGCGACAAAAGAAATTAGGGGTGCGCACGCTTGATATTGCGAAGCGTTTGCTTGATTTCGGCTATCATCCGCCGACGATTTACTTCCCATTGATTGTCGAAGAGTGTATGATGATCGAGCCGACGGAAACGGAATCAAAAGAAACACTAGATGCGTTCATTGACGCGATGATTCAAATTGCGAAAGAAGCGGAAGAAACGCCGGAAATCGTCCAAGAAGCGCCGCATACAACAGTCGTGAAACGATTAGATGAAACGACGGCGGCCCGCAAACCGATTTTGCGTTATCAGAAATAAAAAAGGTGCCAGGCGTTTTTGCTTGGCACCTTATTTTTTCTTCACCTTTCCTGTCCACATTTTAAATCCACCTTTTAAGTGGTAAAGGTCGCGATATCCTTTTCGGTAAAGCATTTGTGCCGCACGGCCGCTGCGAAGTCCGCTTTGGCAATATAAATAAATCGGTTGGTCTTTACGCAATTCTTTCATGCGCAAACGCAGTTGTGAAAGCGGGATGTTACGTGCTCCTAAAATGTGACCGGCAGCGTATTCATCTGGTTCGCGAACATCGATGAGTTGCGCTTTTCGATAACCTGCGCGGAACTCTTCTTCCGTAAGCGTTTTAACGACTCGCTTTTGGTAAAAGTATGTAATGACCGCGTACACAATGATTGCTCCGAGAATAATAAGAACTGTTGTCATGCTGACCCTCCTTTTTCATCGTTGCCACGTCTATTATATAAATGTTTCGTCAAAGAAGCAAAGCATTTTCCATTGACTTATTATGTTTGCTACACTATAAAATGATAGAGGAAAGGGTGGAGTAGATGGAAAAAGAAGTATGGCGATTTATTGACTCAGGCGATTGTTCCCCAGCGTTTAATATGGCGCTTGATGAAGCGTTGTTAGAATGGCATAGTGAAGGAAACTTTCCACCAACCATTCGGTTTTACGGTTGGAACCCACCGACGCTTTCGATCGGCTATTTTCAAAAAGTCGAAAAAGAGATCGATATGGATGCAGTAAAAAAATACGGACTTGGTTTTGTGAGACGTCCAACAGGCGGGCGCGGTGTGCTTCATGATAAAGAATTAACGTATAGCGTTATCGTATCAGAAGCGCATCCAGCTATGCCGCAAACGGTGACGGAAGCGTATCGCGTCATTTCACAAGGCATTTTGGAAGGATTTCGTTTCCTTGGGCTTGATGCGTATTTTGCTGTTCCGAAAACAGAAGAAGAAAAAGCGGATTTAAAAAATCCGCGCTCGGCTGTTTGTTTTGACGCACCGTCTTGGTATGAGCTCGTTGTCGAAGGAAGAAAAGTGGCAGGAAGCGCCCAAACGCGACAAAAAGGGGTCATTTTACAACATGGCTCGATTTTATTAGACTTAGATGAAGAAATGCTTTTTAGCTTATTTAAGTATCCAAACGAACGAGTAAAAGAGCGATTGCGACAAAATTTTAAAAACAAAGCGGTTGCGATCAATGAGCTAACCGATCGAAAAGTGACGATCGATGAGGCGAAAGAAGCATTTTTCAAAGGGTTTGAAAAAGGTTTAAACATTCAGTTGGAACGATATGAATTAACCGATGATGAGCGATTGTACGTTCAGCAACTAGCGAGAAATAAATACGAAACAGATGAATGGAATTTTAAACGATAAATTTTCCTCTTGACAAATAAAAAACACTTGACTTAATTATCAATATGTAGTATGGGTTTTGTAAAAAAACATACTATATATTGATTTTTTTATTGATTATTGTTGTCGATATATGGTAGTTTAATGTAGTAAGATTATGTTGGAAGAGGAGAGGTAAACATGACGGTTGCGTTTTCTGAAAAAATGACGGTGAATGTGGACAAGTTGAATGAAGACATTCGCCTATTTCCACAAGTGCACCCGATTACTCCTGAGATGCACATTACATATAAGGGTGTGTCGCGTTTAGTGATGCTTGATCGCTATTCGTTTAAAGATACGGAAAAGTTGACGCTAAGCGTCGGGGATTTTGTCGTTTTAACAGTGAAGGAAGATCCAAAGTTTCCGGCGCGTGGGCTTGGGTTTATTGTCGAGTTGGATTGGGAGAGTAAAAAAGCACACGTGCTTGTGGAAGAAGAATATCGCCATGTGCTAGAAGGGGACGAGGCGAAAACAGGCATTGTCGTTCGTTCTCTTGATGTTATTGAAAAACCATTAGAAATTTATTATGAGCAAATTGCAAAGCGTAACGCAACCGGGCTAGCCGCTGTTGAGCAAACGGAAGAAAAACGGCAAGAGTGGTTCGAAAAGTTTTATGAACAGCTCGTCAGCCTAAATTTTGTTCCAGCAGGGCGCGTATTATATGGAGCAGGTTCTGGAACAGAAGTGACGTACTTTAACTGCTACGTCATGCCATTTGTCAAAGACTCGCGTGAAGGTATTTCTGAACATCGCAAACAAGTGATGGAAATTATGAGCCGCGGTGGCGGTGTCGGAACGAACGGTTCTACCCTTCGCCCACGCAATACACTCGCGCGCGGAGTAAATGGAAAATCGTCCGGTTCAGTGTCATGGCTTGACGACATTGCAAAACTGACCCATCTTGTCGAACAAGGTGGAAGTCGCAGGGGCGCTCAAATGATTATGTTAGCCGATTGGCACCCGGACATTATTGAATTCATTATTTCGAAAATGCAAAATCCACGCATTTTGCGCTATTTGCTTGAAAATACAGAAGATGAAGGCATTCAAAAAGCAGCGAAAGAAAAACTAAAGTTTACACCGCTTACTGAACAAGAGCGCGCGATGTATCAAGGAATTGTTAACTACAAAAACATCCCAGGATACGGCGGCTTTTCAGAAAAAATTATTAAAGACGCGGAAGAAAAGTTGCGGACAGGCGGAACGTATAGCGTGCACAATCCGGACTTTTTAACAGGGGCGAACATTTCCGTTTGCTTAACGAAAGAGTTTATGCAGGCAGTAGAAAACGATGAAGAATACGAATTGCGCTTCCCAGATGTTGAAACGTACTCGGAAGAAGAAATGCGCATCTACAACGAAAAATGGCACGAAGTCGGTGATGTGCGTGAATGGGAGAAGATGGGCTATCGCGTTCGCGTCTACCGGAAAATTCGCGCGCGCGAGCTATGGAAGCTCATTAACATTTGCGCAACGTATTCCGCCGAACCGGGCATTTTCTTTATCGACAACGCCAACGATATGACGAACGCAAGAGCGTACGGACAAAAAGTAGTCGCAACAAATCCGTGTGGTGAACAACCACTCGCACCTTATTCTGTGTGCAATTTAGCTGCAATTAATTTGGCGAATATGGTCGATAAAGAAAAGAAAGTTGTGGATTATGAAAAATTAAAGCGGACGGTTGAAGTCGGTGTCCGCATGCAAGATAACGTTATTGACGCAACTCCGTACTTCCTTGAGGAAAATAAAAAACAAGCGCTTGGGGAGCGCCGTGTCGGTCTTGGCGTTATGGGACTAGCGGATTTGCTTATTTATTGCGAAAAAGAGTACGGTTCGAAAGAAGGAAATCAGTTAGTTGACGAGCTGTTTAAAACAATTGCGACAACGGCGTATCGTGCGTCGATTGAGCTTGCGAAAGAAAAAGGAAGCTTTCCGTTTTTAGTTGGTGAAACAGAAGAAGAAACGATGAAATTGCGTGAAGCGTTTATTCACACCGGTTATATGAAAAAAATGCCGGACGATATTCGCCAAGATATTTTAAAATACGGCATTCGCAACTCGCATTTGCTGACCGTGGCTCCGACGGGTAAGTAGTTGCCCCCTGTATTTGTAAAAATACAGTGAAAACTCGGCTATATGCGGGGAAATCTGGCGTATCTCTTGCTACCTGTGCCTTGCCAGCACATAAAGAGGTAAAAATGCAAGAGTGTTGGATGAATCCTACCAGACAATCCGCAGGGAAGTCGTGGCTGACCCCTCAACGACTATACGCCGAGCAACCAAAATTCTTAACAGGAACATCTGTTCTGTTTTATAATAATTATATATATTAGGACAGAAAAGGAGAGGTGTTCCTGTGAAGAAAAAATGTCTTAATTGCGATGAAGAAATTTATGTAAAACCTAGTCACTTTGAAAGAAAAAAATTTTGTTCCCGATCTTGCAAAACAGAGTACCAAAAAAAGAATCCTCCATTATTTTAGAAAAAGATGAGTAAAAAAGTGAGAGTTTTCTGCTCATTTTGTGGAAAGGAAATGTTGCGAAAGCCTTCTATTATTCAAAAAAATAACTTTTGCAACAAACAATGTAGAAGAATGTATCTAATAAAAAATGCCCATCAAATTAATCAGCATTTGAGAAAACGTGTCGAAAAAATTTGTGAAATTTGCGGGAAAACGTTTGATGTCCCAAAAAATCGAGAGTTCAGTGCGAAATATTGTTCGAAGACATGTTTGGGCAAAGCGAACGGGGAAAGAGGAAAAGCTCAATATAAAAAGCGAATTATTGTCACATGTAATAATTGTGGCAAGCAAATCGAGAAAAAACCTTCTGTTGTTAGAAACCTTAATTTCTGTTCTGTGCATTGCATGGGTGATTATTATGAAAGAACTAGGATGTTCTCTGGAGAAAACAATGGTGCTTGGGCAGGAGGAGATATAGAATATTATGGACCAAACTGGAGAGCTCAGCGCAGGAAGGCTAGGGAACGTGATAATTTTACTTGTCAAGATTGCGGAATAACAGAAGCTGAATATGGACGTGAATTATCAGTTCATCACATTATACCATTCAGGGCTTTCAATGGTGATTGGGAAAAGGCGAATGAATTATCTAATTTAATTACCTTATGTGAGTATCCTTGTCATCGCAAAAGACATTCACAGGAGATTTGGTTGAAGATATAGTCTGACCCATATGGCGACATATGGAGCAGGTAGCAATATCGTACCTGCCTTCTGTCCAATATGGTATGGATAGAAGTAACATAAGTGAGTACCGGAACCATGATCGGCGTGTCCACAGGACTTGAACCATATTTTTCTTTCTCTTATTATCGAAGCGGCCGTCTAGGTAAGTTTATTGAAGTGAAGGCGGATATCGTTCAAGAATATTTAGATAAACATCCAGAAGCAGATCCGAACAACTTGCCGCATTGGTTTGTAACCGCGATGGATTTATCGCCAGAAGCGCATGCGGATGTACAATGCATTATTCAACGTTGGGTCGATTCAAGCCTTTCGAAAACGGTGAATGCCCCGCGCGGCTATACGGTCGAGCAAGTACAAAAAGTGTACGAGCGTTTATGGCGAGGCGGTGCAAAAGGTGGAACAGTCTATGTCGACGGTAGCCGCGATGCGCAAGTATTAACATTAAAAGCGGAAGAACATGCGGTCGAAGAGCAGCTAGAGCTTCTGCCAGAAGAACCGAAAAAACGGGCTGTTGCGCTTGTTGAAACGATTCCAGATTTACGCGCAACGGACGTCACGATCGGTTCGGAAGTTGGAAACATTTGTCCAGTATGCCGTGAAGGAACGGTCGAAGAAATCGGTGGCTGCAACACGTGCACAAGTTGCGGTGCCCAGTTAAAATGTGGTTTATAACGTAAAAAGGGACGGGAAAACCCGTTCCTTATTTTATTATGAACAATAACAAAAATTGTATTTCATCACCTCATACGAATAAACCATACTAACATTGAGGTGATTGTATGAAGCCATTTATTCCTCAGCTTGTTTATTTTGAGCCCGAAGCGCTTCATTATCCGCTCGGCAAAGAGTTATATGAAAAATTTAAACGTATGCATATCGACATTCGCGAAACGACATCGCATAACCAAGTGCGCGGCATTCCGGGAGATAACGAGCTTCAGCAATATCGGAATGCAAAATCAACGCTTGTTGTCGGTGTTCGGCGCACATTAAAATTTGATACGTCTAAACCATCGGCAGAATATGCGATTCCTCTGGCGACGGGATGTAT
The DNA here is from genome assembly GCF_011006755.1 of Anoxybacillus sp. MB8. Taxonomy (NCBI): domain Bacteria; kingdom Bacillati; phylum Bacillota; class Bacilli; order Caryophanales; family Anoxybacillaceae; genus Anoxybacillus; species Anoxybacillus sp. MB8. Next base: position 1,507 of record NZ_RXXX01000010.1, on the reverse strand, counting down.
GGGGCATTGTCATTATTGTTATTTACAGACGACTATAATGATATACAAAAGCAATATAAAGAGAGGTGAAAAAATGAATATTCTTATTGATCATATGAAGCAAACTATACGAAAGATAGATGCTTTTATCGACAATTACACTATTGGCACACTCATCATCGAGAAAGGGCAAGCATTTTTAGAAACAGAGATCGGGGAACTTATTGTGCTCAATGATTCGTTTGAAATTCAAGTGCTTGCTGGCTCACAATATCACACAATCACATATGAGCAAGCAACCAATACATTTTGTTCTGATGCTCCCGAATGGCACTTGTTTGCAGGGTTTGAATGTCGTGTTAGAAAGGCGGTAGCGTGATGAAAACACTAAAATTAACTGAAAACGAATTGGCGACACTCAAAGCGGTGCTTTTCACAGAAATTCAACGTGTGAAAAAGGAAAAAGCCGCAGGTGCAAATGTGGATGATTTGCTTAAGCAATACGAGCAAGCATTTGAAGCGTTGAATTTTGCGAAGTGAAAAAAGCGAGAGGAGATAAGAACATGAAAGAATATGTAGTTTTTGCAGATGTGAAAATAATATTTTCAACAACAATCAAAGCTAATAGTGAAGAAGAAGCGCAAAGAATAGCGGTTGATAAATTCGATGATGTAGCATTAAAAGAGTTACGTTTAGAGGATGGATATAAATTGTATCTCAAGCATGAAAACGGTGAAGTAGTCGAGCCAAATGTTGATGATTTTTCTATCGAAATCACAGGAATTGATGATGAATATTAAGAAAATAAAAATCCACTATTCCTATATGGATAGTGGATTTATTGTCTATTTATGACGAATTATGACGAACGATTTTTCTTTAAAAGTGCAAATAATGTCCGATATAATAACTGTACGGACTTATCCAAAAGAAGCGCATAGTGAGGCTAATTTTAAAATTTATTTTACTTGATTACTATTATACTTGAATTTTTGGATAAGTCAACAATAAATTAAAAAAATTTAGGAGGTGATGGAGAATGTGAAGCGGTGTTTAGTGTCGGTGTCGGTGGAGTTTAGAGAGATAAAAATAAATTAAGCAAAGGGGTTGAGTATATGAAGAACAGAAAACGAAAAGGAAATCGAATCGAGATTGTTGGACAGGTAGCCTATGTTTATGCGAGTAATAAACCAGATAAATGTTTTATCATTGATGCACACAATGTTGAGAAAATCAGACCTTATACGTGGTACTACGATAAAAATGGATATGGAGTTGCAGAAATTTATCCAAACGGTCAGCGTGTTCATATTTACATGCACAGATTAATCATGAATGTTTTAGATGATGATAGAGAGGTTGATCATATTAACCATTGTAGAAATGACAACAGAGAAGCTAATTTACGCATATGTGATGATGAAGCACCTAATCAAGTGTTAAAGCCGATGATAAAATCCCCAATATAGCCGGAATAAAATTCCCCACTTACAATAGAACCATAGTGTCAATGAGAGGAGCTATGGTT
>NZ_RXXX01000109.1:0-747 GCF_011006755.1 Anoxybacillus sp. MB8 | reverse complement strand
CAACAAACGTTAAGAATGTTGCATCAAAATTGGCAATCATTTTTTAAGTCGATGAAAGATTGGGCAAAAAACAAAGACAAATATACAGGCAGACCGAAACCGCCCAAATATCTCAAAAAAGACGGACGATATGTGCTTGTGCTAACGAATCAATCATGCAAAGTCGTCGATGAACACATCACGTTTCCTGCCTGTTTCCAAGGGTTTCGGTTAAAGACAAACATGAATGGGAAGCTACAACAAGTCCGATTTATTCCAAAACACCGCCATATCATCGTCGAAGTCGTTTACAAAATCCCTATTCCAGCGCCAAAACAAGATCACAACAGATACATCAGTATTGATTTAGGTTTAGATAACTTCGCAACCATTGTAAATAATGTGGGCATACAACCGATCGTGATCAATGGTAAAGGTCTAAAATCCGCCAATCAATACTACAACAAACAAATGAGCCACTACCGCAAAGTAGCGAAACAAATGAATGGACTCGATTGGACAAAACGAATGAGCAAAATGACAGAAAAACGAAACCGCATCGTAGAAAACTTTATGCACCAAGCGAGTGCCTTTGTCATCAAACATGCGCTGTCTTTAGACTGCGATACGATTGTGGTGGGGATGAATAAAGATTGGAAGCGTGAAGTCCATCTCGGAAAGCGCACAAATCAAGCGTTCGTTCACATTCCGTATCAAACGTTTCTTCATCAGTTGCAGTACAAAGCAAAACAGCATGGCATTCGCGTC
>NZ_RXXX01000108.1:0-758 GCF_011006755.1 Anoxybacillus sp. MB8 | reverse complement strand
ACGATTCCGTATTTCCTCATGATCCTCTGGATCTTTTTACGGCTGAAGATCATATCAAACTCATTCTCCAATATCATTTTGATAGAGCGTGAACCTTTCTTATATCCCCGCCGGTCAAAGGCCTTTAAGATGATTTCCTTCGCTTCAAGGTCCAATTTCTCCCGTGCTTCCCGGACAGAGGAAGCCTTCAGGTAGCTGTAATATCCCGACCGTGAGACATCCAGAAGGTCACAAAAATACCTGGTCATCCCCTTGAATCCATTCTGTTCAATGGTCTCCTGTATCAATTGGTACGCTTTATTCGGATTGAGATTTTCGCTTGCGTTTAGCAGCCTCCTTTCGGTCAATTCTAGCTTTTTTAACAGCTCCACCTGTCCTTCCAACAGCTCAATTCTGGCCCTTTGCCTTTCAATCACTTCGGACTGTGTAAGCTCACGCTTTAAGGGTCTCCCAGAAGCCGTTTTCCTTGAATCTGTAAGCCCTATCAGGCCATTCTTTTCATAGGCTTTTTTCCATCTATGGGCTGACTGTTCCATTCGTTTTATGCCGATAACGTCCACATCAAAGCCGTTTTCCTCAAAGATCTGACGAGGGAATTTGCCAGCTTGGTATTCATCTATAAATCTATTTTTAAAATCGTCAGTATAGGTAATAGACCTTTCGCTGACACGTTGTACATTTGGATTTTTTTGAAGTATGTTTATCTCTTTAGATGAAAAAGTTATTTTACTCATATTGTCCCCTACCCCCCATATTCT
>NZ_RXXX01000105.1:0-809 GCF_011006755.1 Anoxybacillus sp. MB8 | reverse complement strand
CGAAGCATATCGGTGTTTGTCCCGTCCTTCATCGGCTCCTAGTGCCAAGGCATCCACCGTGCGCCCTTTCTAACTTAACTAAACACACTTTTCAGCCTGTTATCTAGTTTTCAAAGAACAATGCCAACCTCGTCTCCTTTTTAATAGACGCAGGCGTAAAAAACATAACCTATCTACAAGAAAATGGTGGAGCCTATCGGGATCGAACCGATGACCTCCTGCGTGCAAAGCAGGCGCTCTCCCAGCTGAGCTAAGGCCCCATGAAGTTTGTATGGTGGGCCTAAGTGGACTTGAACCACCGACCTCACGCTTATCAGGCGTGCGCTCTAACCAGCTGAGCTATAGGCCCATACATACGAATATTTACTTATGAAGAGAGTGTTCTCTCAAAACTGAACATGGTTGCTCCTATGATCAGCGTCTTTGCTACCATGCGCCGAGGAATCCATCTTCCTCGAATCCACTTTTAGACGCAGGTGCAAAACATATTTTGTTCAAAAAGAGAGTGTTCTCTCAAAACTGAACAAAACAGACAGCGGAATTTTATCATATATTTTTTGTGTTTGTCAACACGTACGGAGTCATTCTCCGCTTTTCTTATTGTCTAACTCCGGCTCCTAGCCCCTCGATTCGCTTCGGTCCTGCTGCGGCGGCAACAGCCTCCTCGCAGGCCCCCCAGCGCTTGTCGGGGCTAAACAGTCGCCTCCGCTTTTCTTCTTATCCTTAGAAAGGAGGTGATCCAGCCGCACCTTCCGATACGGCTACCTTGTTACGACTTCACCCCAATCATTTGCCCCACCTTCGGCGGC
>NZ_RXXX01000104.1:0-816 GCF_011006755.1 Anoxybacillus sp. MB8 | reverse complement strand
AAAAAGCTTCGTGTCTTTGTGAAGCCAACCGTTCTCATTATTGATGAAATGGGGTATCTAAAACTGGACCCGAACAGCGCTCATTACTTATTTCAAGTGATCGCCCGGCGGTACGAGCATGCCCCGATTATCCTCACCTCCAACAAAAGCTTTAGGGAATGGGGAGAAATCGTGGGAGACTCGGTTTTGGCGACAGCGATGTTAGATCGATTACTGCATCATTCCATCATTTTCAACCTAAAGGGGGAAAGCTATCGATTACGGGAAAAAAGACTCCAACAAGAAAAACAGAAGGATCAATGAGGTCCTTCTGGGGAATTTTAAACCGGCGATTTTGGGAAAAAAATAATCGGCCTTGACATATAAAAATGTCTTCCTCAAATGAACCGAATAACTCAAGAGTGATATGTCCATTTTCATAAATAAGTTCCCCAGCGATTTCTTGTTTATCTTCTTTTGAAGGAATCCACCAAACTCCTTTAACTTTAAAATTTTGATTCAAATCTTTATTATTAAGTTTGTCTAATGCCATTTTTTCCTGCCTCCTAATGTTAAATTAATGCTCTTTTCTAAAAGATTGTTGCTACATAAAAGGAAAAATAGAAAAATTTGGGTTCATCACCAAAAGATGTACTTGCACCAGCCATTAAAGTATGGTAGCTGTTTCTAACCGAACCCGCAATGCAAAACGTTGGATATTTCTGTATCCGTATCCTCGACGTTTAATCAGCTTGATCTTGTTATTCGTTCCCTCCATTTTCCCATTCGAATAAGGCGATAACATGCACGATATGATTTCGTCTGTTCGTTTGACGA
>NZ_RXXX01000103.1:0-820 GCF_011006755.1 Anoxybacillus sp. MB8 | reverse complement strand
AAGTATGTGGGGATCGCAACAGTTACTCCAAGACGGATACGGATGCGACGTTCATGCGTTTGAAAGAAGATCATATGCGAAATGGTCAATTGAAGCCCGCATATAACGTACAAGTCGGGTCTTCGGATCAGTTCGTTCTAGGGTACTCTATTCATCAGAGACCCGGTGATACACGTTGCCTTCTTCCTCATCTGGATGCGGTTCGTGAGAAGTATGGAGTCGTCCCTAAACATGTGATCGCTGACGCTGCATATGGTTCTGAAGAGAATTATGTCAAACTCGAAGAAAAAAACATATCTGCATTAATCAAGTACAACATGTATGACAAAGAGAACACACGCAAAATCAAGAAGAATCCACATCACCAACAGAACTGGACGTACATAAAAGAAGAAGACGTTTGGATTTGCGCCAACGGGAAAAAATTGATTCGTACAGGAACGACGAAGCAGATTACAGAATCTGGGCATACTTCGATCATCTATCACTATCAATGTCATGAATGTGAGGGATGCCCATTCCGTTCTGCCTGCACAACTTCTAAATATGGACGCACGACACAATGGAACCCTGTCTATCACGAACAAAAACAAAAAGTTCGCCAACGACTAGAAAGTGAAGAAGGGCAGGTACGGTATCGCCAACGTAAAACAGACATCGAGAGTGTGTTTGGACAAATCAAACAAAACCGCGGATTTCGCCGCTTTGTCTTACGAGGCCTTCAAAAAGTTTCCATAGAGTGGGGGCTTATTTGTGCTGCCCATAATCTCCTCAAAAAAGCCTCTAAGGACAAACAACGATCCTTAGAGGCTTAAGAAAT
>NZ_RXXX01000102.1:0-834 GCF_011006755.1 Anoxybacillus sp. MB8 | reverse complement strand
TAGACAGTATTTACTTCCCACTACGTTCAGATAAAACCCTCTAAAACTTCCATTCTTTGATTTTCTGACTTGACCTTTACATCCCACTACGTTCAGATAAAACTTTCCGAAACATCAGCTTCATTCAATTCATCAATATTGACTTTACATCCCACTACGTTCAGATAAAACTTCGAGAATGGACTTCTTGTCCACTTTTGGCGCTTGCTTTACATCCCACTACGTTCAGATAAAACTCTTTGATACAGAAACCTTCTAAGCAAAACGGTATACCCTCTTTACATCCCACTACGTTCAGATAAAACTCTTGCCGCGGATGCTCTTTTTCGATGTGAGCGTCAAGCCTTTACATCCCACTACGTTCAGATAAAACTAATCACAAAAGCGAGGTGAAGACCATGCACATCATTGTCTTTACATCCCACTACGTTCAGATAAAACACTCGCCAGCTTGTCAGAAGTATTCACACAAGACATCGCTTTACATCCCACTACGTTCAGATAAAACCTTTTGGCAGGATAGTTTTGTGATCGAACTTACACCAGCTTTACATCCCACTACGTTCAGATAAAACTTGCACTTCCAACATCAATGATACGCACTAATCCGTTTGCTTTACATCCCACTACGTTCAGATAAAACAAAGTACAATGATGAAGTGACGATTTCACTCCCTGATTCTTTACATCCCACTACGTTCAGATAAAACAGAGCCGCAAAAAGGGGGTGAGTGGGGAAAGCAAGTTCTTCTTTACATCCCACTACGTTCAGATAAAACTCATCTAAATAACGATACATCGCGCGCTTGAATTTAGGCCTTTACATCCCACTAC
>NZ_RXXX01000101.1:0-968 GCF_011006755.1 Anoxybacillus sp. MB8 | reverse complement strand
TATATTCTTTACATCCCACTACGTTCAGATAAAACAATTGAAATAGATGAAGACAATGAATTAACCGAGAAACAGCTTTACATCCCACTACGTTCAGATAAAACGTGTTGAAAGAAAATCGTTTTATGTTTGGTGATTAGCAACTTTACATCCCACTACGTTCAGATAAAACCTTTGCGACATTTTTCGACAAAAAAAAGACACCTACTATCTTTACATCCCACTACGTTCAGATAAAACCAAAAATTCCAGACAAGAGATTGGATAAGGAACACCGGTCTTTACATCCCACTACGTTCAGATAAAACTTAATAGGGATGTACGGTCCTATATTCGAGGGTAACTTTACATCCCACTACGTTCAGATAAAACTTCAAACGTTCGATTTCTTTTTTTATACTAGGTTTTACTCTTTACATCCCACTACGTTCAGATAAAACAGGGATAAGATGTTAGGACTATATAATCGCTATAAAGGCGCTTTACATCCCACTACGTTCAGATAAAACCATCCAAGGGATTACACTTGCTGGAATGTTTTTTGATGCTTTACATCCCACTACGTTCAGATAAAACGCGACTACGGTACACAAAACCCGACGACATTCGGATTGCTTTACATCCCACTACGTTCAGATAAAACACTCGATGAGAAAAACTTGCTCCATTTGCATTTTACGACTTTACATCCCACTACGTTCAGATAAAACTGGACTTCGTAATCAATTCCTGCTACTTTGACTTTGCTCTTTACATCCCACTACGTTCAGATAAAACTCGGCAACAAGCTTCGTGCTGTACCGTCACTTTATTACTTTACATCCCACTACGTTCAGATAAAACAGGGATAAGATGTTAGGACTATATAATCGCTATAAAGTCGCTTTACATCCCACTACGTTCAGATAAAACCATCCAAGGGATTACACTTGCTGGAATGTTTTTTGATGCTTTACATCCCACTACGT
>NZ_RXXX01000100.1:0-984 GCF_011006755.1 Anoxybacillus sp. MB8 | reverse complement strand
TTCATCTATTTTACTTACATATCGGAAAGGTTCCTGATTATACCAAATCAGGAACCTGTCTTTTTTTCTCCCACAAACATTTTACTCATACCTTGGTTTACCAATCCGATAATTTTAATAACTTATATACTTCCTTATCATGAAAGTCTGATTCAGAAATTTGTAATATATCTATAAGTCTCTGAATTCCCCCTATCCACATGCGATCGTCATCCTCAGCTGCTTTTATTAGCGAAGCCTCTATATGTGGAACTATCACACTTTTATCTATACTCTTCAATATCTCTATCGCTGTAGGGACACCAGGCCAATTCATATCTTGCATTAACTCTATTAAGCAGGGTATCGCCAGCCTATTTCGTGGGTATCCAATTTTATTTAAAACTTTAACCGCATTCTCCCAACAATGCTTCTCGGTATCTTGTATTAACAAAGGAGTGTATTCATCATCAATTGTTGTTAACTCCCTTATTGCAGATAGTTGAACTTCTTGGGGCATATTCCAACTCAAGTTTTTCATCAATCTTTTAACTTCACTAAGTTCCATTAAAATTCATCTCCTACTATTTAACTTTCACAGAAAGGGCCTGCAATAATTTTGTATATTCATGTGGTCTAGTATTAGCATTTTCCCTTGAGTTTATCCATCCCTGCATTTTCTTCATATTTACTGGTCTCACTGACACATGAGTTTTACCATCTTTTATTGCTACTAGTTTTCCTGTTGCATTAATGGCCTCAATAGTAGTTGCTGTATATGGTCCAGATAAAGGCTTTACTGTAGTATAGGATAGCCCACTAACATCTTTTGGTCTTGGAGTTAAATTAGTGCCGTTTCCACTTCCAGTACGATAAATAACTGTTGGGTTTTTCCTATTAAATTTACGTTCTAACTCACATTTCGCACCCTCTCGACAAAAATCGGGAGGATTTTTTTATCTTCCTGTCGAATAAAACCTTGGAATACAAGGAAAGCAAAGGAGT